>CAIUHT010000330.1 GCA_903898975.1 uncultured Planctomycetaceae bacterium | reverse complement strand
GGTGTACGGCATCAGTTGGGGAGGCCGGACGGCGATGTATGCCGCGGCTCTCGACCGCCGGCTGGCCGCCTGTGTGGTCAGCGGGCACTTCATGGAATCGACGGCCAAGATGGTCCGGCCCTCACCGCATTACACCGCCTACATCGAGGTCGACTACAACTACCCGTTCTTCAGCCGGCAGGCGACCGAGTTCGCCGATGCCGACATCTGCTCGCTGATCTGCCCGCGCGGGCTGCACATCGAACAGGGTCGGGAAGACCGGGTTTCGTACTGGAAAATGGCGCAGGAGGAATTCCGCATCGTCCAGGGCTGGTACGACCGGCTGGGACTGGCCGACCGGGCGACGTTTGAGATCTTCGAGGGAGGTCACTTCGTCGCCGGGCAGGAGGCGTTCACCATGCTCGGGCGGTGGCTGAAACCATAAGGCAAGCCCGCAACGCCGGGTCACGTCCCCCTCGCGGAACACCGGTCGTCCCCCACCCGGTCGTTCCTCTGCTGAGAGGGGGACATCCGTGGTGGCGGGGTCAAGGGGTGGTTGTGGCCAGCGGTGGTGCCGCGGGAAGAGTGGGTGCCGCCGTGACAGCGTGACGACGGGACGACGTGACAGGGTACCGCGGGTTGATCAGGCGAGCTTGAGCAGTTTGCGGGTGAGCCATTCGGCACCCAGCAGGCCGATCAGCAGGTACATGACCCATTCGCGGTCCCAGAGGGACTTCGGCTGGTCGTACTGCACCCGCACCTGCGAGCGGTCGGGAAGCAGGTTGGGAAGTTCCTGGGGGGCGTTCGCGAGTGTGAGATACTGGCCGCCGGTTTCATTCCGGGCGAGGCGGCGCAGTCCCGCCTCGTTCTGTTCGGGGTGTTCGAATTCGAGGTTGGGAAGCCGGACCGAGACGCTGCCGGTGAGCTTGTCGTCCGAATCGGGGATCGCGAGTTCGAGCTTGTAGGTGCCGGGAGCGCCGGCAATGAACGAACCGGTGAACTGGCCGGGGCGGGTCTTGTCTCCCTGCAGGGTGAGGGGGGGATTGCGGGGCTTGCCGGCGGGATCGATGAGTTCGAGTGCGACCTGGTCGGCCTCGTAGTCCTTGAACTGCGGATCGAGCAGGCGGACCCGCAGGGGGACGGTTGAGCCGAGCGCGTACTGCGTCTTCTCGAGCAGCAGGATGCCGCGGTTGGTCCCGCGCAGCAGTCGTCCCTGGCCGACTTCGCGCAGCAGCTTGATCCAGAGGCGTTCGTAGAAGGTTTCATCGACGGCGCGCAGCCGCCAGAGTTCGCCACTGCCGACGTAGAGCACACGGCCGGCCCCGTAGAACTGAGAGGCGAAGAGGACCGGAAACTCGCTGGCCCGGCCGTCGGCCACGCGGGCGTAGACCGTCGCCGCCCCCTTGACGCTGTTGGTGGGGAAGCAGCGGTAGATGCCGGGGAACTCGCGCCAGGCGGCGAGTGACGTGGCGGAATTGTCGGTGATCTGGAGGAAGCCCGCCTCGAGACCTTCGCGGGTGAACTCCACCGGCCAGGCCTGCGAGAAGTCTTCCTCTTCGGAAAGGCGGGCGACATCGAGCACCACCGGATACATCTCCAGCAGCTTCGCCTGCGCTTCACGCACCTGGTCGGTCGAGGTGGCGAGCCGGGGGGTGTTGACTTCCCCCGCCACGAGAATCAGGCCCCCGGCCTGGGCGTAGCACCACTCGGCGAGGTGCTGCAGCGGCTGGCCATCTTCGCCGGCGATCTTCCGCCAGTCGGGATCGAACGCGACGATCACGTCATAGTTGAACAGCTCTTCGCGGGTCTTGGGGAATTCAAACAGCAGGTTGTCGGATTCCTGGCTGATCCCCACGACCCCGGTCTGCAGCAGCACGTCGGTCGCGATCGACTTGTCGCGGAACAGCAGGTTGCGGACGAACTGGTAGTCGCGCATCGGGCCACCGGCCAGCAGCAGCGCCCGGCTCTTGCGGTCGACCACCTCGATCGCCACTTCGTCCTGGATCGGATCGTTCCCCAGGTCGGCGATTGCCGTCGTCGGGCGGACCCGCACGCGGAAGATCCGCCGGCCCGCCTCGCTGGGAATGTAGTTGAAGCTCAGGCTGACCGGGGCCCCGTCGGCGGGGAGCAGTTCCTCGCGGGTCTGCACCACGGCGAAGTCGCTGTCGTCCCGTTCGAGCCTGCTGAGCAGCTCGACGGTCATTGGCTGCCGGGGGAGCCCCTGTCCCGAGATGAATGCCGAGAGGGTGAAGCCATCATTGAGATGCACATGCGTGGGAGACTGGATCTCGGCCACCTGCAGGGCGACCGGCTTGCGGGTGCTGCCGACCGCAATGGGAATGACCCGCACCTTGGCGGTGACGGCGAGATCCGACACGGTTGTCGGATCGACCCCGGCATTGTTCTGCCCGTCGCTGATCACGACGACCCCCGAGAGGGTGTCGCCATTCTGTTCGCGGATCGCCTGCAGCAGGGCCTCGCCCAGGCGGGTCTCGGGACCGCGGGGACGGAGGATTTCGCTCCAGTTGGGAGGGGCCAGTTCCTGCGTGCTCTCGCCAGCGGGGGGAGTCGGGGTCATCTGACCCTCGGGACGGCGCGATTCCTTGGTCAACACGCTCTGCCGGGCGACCTGCGTGTCGAAGGTCCAGACCGAGACATCGTGGTTCAGCCGCAACTGTTCGAGCAGTCCCGACTTCTCAAAGAGGGTCTGCACCTGTGCGGCACGCGAGGGGGTGGTGGCCGCGGGAGATTCTCCCTCGCGGTCCTGCCGGCTCATCGAGACCGAGCTGTCGACGAGAAACAGCACGCGGGACGACTCGGCAAATTCCTGCGAACGGCGGGTCTGGGGCATCAGCGCGATGATCGCCAGGGTGGCGATCGTGGCGAGCCGCAGACCCCACAGCCAGGCCTTCCACCACGCGCTGAGTTCGCGCGTGTCGCGGCGGTAGACCCAGGCCGAGAAGAGGATCAGGCTGACCAGGGCCAGCGAGAGGATGGCGGTCCAGCCACTGTCGGCCTCGCGTCCAAACTCGAAGGTCGACCAGAAGTCGACCCAGGCAGGCCAGCCCGGAAAGAGTTTCGCCAGCCAGTTCAGTTTCATGCCCGCGCCCCTGCAGGTGTCGGATGGTAGCTCAGCCGGTACGAGAGCGCCAGCTCAATCGCCAGCAGGATCAACAGCGCCAGCAGCACCCAGTCGGTCAGATCGCTCGAACTCTGTTCCCCCCGCAGCCAGCTCACGTCGCCCGGGTCATGCACCTGCACCCGGCGGGTTCCCGCGACGCTCTTTCGCAGCACCTCGCTGCCAATCGGTTCCAGCCGGCTCTCGGACGAGGGAACATTCACCGAGATGCGGCGGATCTCATCGGTCCCATCCTGGCGTCGGGCGGTGATGGCATACAGCCCGGGATCGTCGGTCCCCTTCCAGTCTCCCGTGTAGCGGATCGCCTTCGCGGCCGACTCGGGGGGCGGTTCGACCGCGGCATTCTCGAGACTGAGCGTGACCGGGATGCGGGTGCCATCGGGTGGGGCGATCTCGACCTGCGGGGCGTACGTCCCGGCATCGAGATCGATGGGTATCGGCTCGCCGACCACGCGCACTTCCAGGGCCTGTCGTTGCCGGGCGATGCGCTTGGCAAACTCCAGCTGCAGGGGGACATAGGCCCCGGGCTCAAGGGGCCAGTTCGTCCAGTCGAAGCCGACGGTGGTCAGGCAGGTGATGACCTGCCCGAGGCCGAAGCGGTGTTCCAGCAGCAGCGGGGCGCGGTTGCGCAGCACGGCAATCACCCCGACCCCCTCGGGGGCGCTCCACCCCTGGGGGACCGAAAAGTAGCGATCGACATGCAGTCGGCGGGCGAAGTCGGTGGTGCGGTCTTCGCCCCGGAATCCGTCGAACATCGGGCTGTCGCCAAATTCGACGTCGGCCTGCTCGTTGCTTTCGTCGATGGTGAGCACGGCAGGAATGCCGAGCCGGCAGGGGAACAGCCCCTGGCCTTCACGGTAGAGCTTGTCGTTGTAGAACGCCGCCCGCACCTGGTCTCCCAGGTACCAGCAGAGCCCGCCTCCCCGCTGGACGAACTGCTCGAGGGCCCGGACCGAATCGGGAGGGAGCTCGGCGACGTTGAGCAGGAAGATGCTCTGGAACTTGTC
>CAIUHT010000329.1 GCA_903898975.1 uncultured Planctomycetaceae bacterium | reverse complement strand
GGCAGAGCCACTCGTTGAAGCCTGTCAGCCAGCCAATGCCCCCACGGTCATGCGCGTTCACAAACGCGGGATGCACCGGTTGAGCCACGGGTGATTGCCAGCCCAGCGGGCGCCTGGCGAACTCACCCTTCCACAGCCCCATGCCTCGCGTTGGCAACAGCCAGACCTTCAACTGGCCGTTGTCGACCTCGATCACATCGACGCCATCCGACATCCCCCCCCGCAGGGTGTACTTGTCGACGCGGGCCAGGGGACCCTGCGAGCCGGGAACCAGGTCCCGAAACTCCGGGACCCAGGTCCGGGTGGAAACATCAGTCAACACGTGCGTCCGGGAAGACATCGCCTGCAATCTGCTTTGAACTCGGGAAGAAAAGACCGGGGACGAGGGCCAAGCGGAAGCGCCGCACTCAACGGGCCGGGGGCTGATATTTGCCGAACGCGTAGAGGTGCGTCTTCCCCCGAATCAGCAGCAATCCGTCGGCGGTCGCGGGGCTGGCGATAATGCTGTCGTCCAACTGGTTGGTCGCCAGCAGTTCGTACTCGGGAGAGGCATTCAGCACAAAGACCTTGCCATTCTCGGCCGGAGCGTAGATCCGCCCGCCAGCCATCAGGGGCGAGGCGTAGACGGTCGCCTCACCCAGCCGATGACTCCAGACCTGCTCGCCCGTCTTGGCCAGGAAGCACCCGGCAATTCCCGCGTCATTCACAAAATAGAGATGCTCACCCCGGGCCAGCATCGAAGGGACGTAGGGAAACAGCTTGTGCGTCTCCCAGGCGAGGTGCGTCTCGGTGACGTCTCCCTGGCCATCCAGCCGGACTGCGGCGACCTGCCGATCTCCCGGACCATTCCCCCCACTGAAGATGACCAACCCCTGCGTGACGAGGGGCGAGGCGACGGTGCGCAGCTGCTTGGTGTTGCTTTTCCAGTTCCACTTCCACGTCTCCGACCCACTGGCGAGGTCGTAGGTCGCGGTCCCCGCGGTGCTCACCACCAGCAGTTCGGGAGGCTGGCCGGGGCGTTCGACGAGGGTCGGGGTCGAGTAGTTCGCCCGGTTCGCCGTCCGGGGAGTCTTCCACAACACCTCTCCCGTCTTGGCATCGAGGGCCACCACCTCGGCGACGCCGTCCTGATCGTTGGCGACCAGCACGCGGTTCTCGACCAGCACCGGGGAGTGACCAGCTCCATGCTGACTGCTGAACTGCCCCAGGGGACGGGTCCAGAGGGGGTCACCGTCGGGCGAATAGGCGTGCACCGAGAGGGTCTCGCCATCCCAGAAGAGCATCACCACCCGCTGGGCGTCGACCGCTGCCGAGCCCGAGGCCAGGCTGCTCTTGGGATGCACCTTGGCCTGCTTGCCCGACACCTGCCGGACCCACAGTTCCTTGCCATTGGCGAGCGCCAGGCACCGCAGGCGGCGTTCCGACCCGTCGGCGTTCGCCGTCTGAAAGTAGATGCGCCCCCCAAACACGACGGGTGACGAATTCCCCGCATCGACCGGGACTTTCCAGGCCAGCCCGGACTCTTCACCAAACTCCACCGGCAGCGAGGTATCTGCGGCGATGCCGGTGCCATTGGGACCGCGGAAGCGGCCCCAGTCGGCGGCGGCAAGCCAGGTGCAGCAGGTCAGGCAGCCCAGGGCCGACAGGGCCCACAGCGAACGACGCAGGAACATGGCGGGAGCCTCGGTCGGAAGACAGGAGGTGAGGAAGGGGACAGCCAGACGCCAGCGGGACCGTTTCGCTCGATGACAGTGCGGAGCGAGGGGTGCGGGCAATGAAACCGACCTGGCAGGCGGGTGATGTTGGCAGGTCGGGTCACCGGGGCCTCCCGCTCGGCCGTTTATACGACCGGGCTCCCGGGAAGGAAAGCCCGCCGGGCTGTTGCGACCGATCGGGGCAGTCGCGAGAATCGCCCCACCTTGGGGGGAGGCTGTTCTCCCGTTTTTCTGGTCGGACCGTGTGGAGTGATGCGGCATGCGCGTGGTGACTCTCGGTGAAGTGATGTTGCGACTGGCCCCCGAAGAGTTCCTGCGGGTCACGCAGGTGTTGCCCGGCCGGCTGGAGGCGACCTTTGGCGGTGGCGAGGTGAATGTCGCCGTCTCGGTGGCCCAGCAGGGGGGGTCATCGGCCTACGCCACCATGCTGCCCGACAACCCCATCACCGACGCCTTCGTCAACGAGGTCCGCAAGCTGGGGGTCGATCATCGCCTGATCCAGCGTTCCAAGACGGGCCGGTTCGGCGTTTATTTCGTCGAGACCGGGGCCAATCAGCGGGCCGGCACCGTGACCTACGACCGCGATTTCAGCAGCACCTCGCTCGCCGGTCCCGAGGATTATCCCTGGGACCAGATCTTCGCCGGGGCGACGTGGTTTCACATCACCGGCATCACCCCCGCCATCAGCGAGCGGGCCGCCGAGTCGGCGCTGCGGGCGGTCGCCACCGCCCGGTCCCGCAAGATTCCCGTCTCGTGCGATCTCAACTTCCGCAAGAAACTTTGGCGGTGGCGGTCGGGCGTCGGCCCGGTCGATCTCGCCCGGCAGACCATGCGCGAGCTGGTCAAGTCGGTCGACCTGGTGATTGCCAACGAGGAGGATG
>CAIUHT010000328.1 GCA_903898975.1 uncultured Planctomycetaceae bacterium | reverse complement strand
GATGATCCCGCCGACCATCCCGCGGTCAACGCCGCCGAACGGGCCCTCATCCTGCACGGCCGCGAGGCGACCGGCGAAGCCCGGGCCACCCACTCCATCCCCTGGCAGTTCGTGCTCTCAAGCCGGAATGTCTGGCTGCTGGGTGCCATCATGTCGTGCGGGGCCTCGTGCTCGTACTTCTACATGGGCTGGTACCCGTCGTACCTGGAGAAGGGACGGGGAGTCTCGGCGGAAGACTCGAAATGGCTCGCCAGCCTGGTGATGGTGGGGGGCGCGACCGGGGCGCTGCTCGGAAGCGTGCTGGGCGGAGTGGTCGACCGCTGGCAATACGACAACCGCTGGAAACGCTGCCTGACCGGGTTCGGCCTGTTCGCCTCGGCGGCCATCTGCCTGACGGGCAGCCTGTACTGCGAATCGCCCCGCAACTCGACCCTGCTGGTCGCCCTCGCGTTCTGCTTCGCCCAGGCCCAGCAGCCCACCTGGTGGACGGTCGTCGCGGCGATCTCGGGCCGACACCTCGGCGCGCTGTTTGGCCTGATGAACTCGATGGGTGTCCCCGGAGCATTCTTCGCCAACGTCTTCACGGGCTGGCTGGTCGACCAGCGCAAGGCCCAGGGAGCCGAGGGACGCGTCGCCTGGGATGGGGTCTACCCCTGGTTCATCGGGATCCTGATGTTGGGAGCGCTGTTCTGGCTGTTCGTCGATCTGACCCGCTCGGCGGTTGAGCCCGATGCCGAAACCGCCTCAGACCTGGCCACTGGCCGCGTCGCCTGGGCCGCCGAGCCCGCCACCTTGACCGCCCAGCCCGAAGGGGGGCCGGGCGGGCCTCCCTGGACACCGGCGCCGGGCGAAGCGACAGCGGTTCGCCCCATCACTCCGGGCACCATCTAAAGTGTGCGTTACCCCCCCCCTCAACCAAATCCCCGCGCGAGTCTGCCGAGCATGATTCGTCCCCTGGCATCCCTCATCTACCGGTTCTCGACGCACCCGGCACGTTGCTGGTGTGGGCCCCTTGGCTGGTGTGTGCCCCTTGGCTGGTGTGTGCCCCTTGGCTGGTGTGTGCTGGGACTGGCTGCCTGGTTGGCCCTGGGGCTGACTCTGCGGACCGCGCCTCACGCTGCCGACCGCCCGGCCGCATCGCCCGCCCCCGGTTCGCAGCCCCCGGCAGCCGGGGCAGTCCCCCAGGCCCCAGCCCCGGCGGGAGACGCCACACCCGCGGCACCGGCGTTTGAGCCGCCGGTCTACCAGGTTCTGCGGGTCAAGAGTCCGCCGCAGATTGACGGTCGGCTGGATGAGCCCGCCTGGTTCGCCGCCCCGGCGATCGACCGGTTCGAATTCACCTGGCACCGCGCGGGAGCCCGCGAGCAGAGCGTGGCCAAGCTGCTCTATGACGACGAGCATTTGTACGTCGGGCACATCTGCCAGGATGCGCACATCACGGCTCGCCACACGCAGCACGACGGACCGATTCCGGAAGACGACTGCTTCGAGGTCATCTTCGCCCCCAACCCGGCCCACCCCGAGGTCTATTTCAACATCGAGTGGAATGTGGTGGGGGGCTATATCGATAACCATCGTCCCGAGGGGCCCAACAAACCGCGCGCCAAGGTCTGGGATGCCGAGGGGGTCGTGATCGCCGGCCGGCACGTTGGCACCCTCAACGACGACACCGACCGCGACGAAAGCTGGACGTGCGAAGTGGCGATTCCGCTCCGCAACTTCGCCCGGTACATGCCCGCGCTGCCCCCCGTGCCGGGGAGCCACTGGAACCTGAATCTCAACCGGCACGGTGGCCAGACCAACCCGCAATACAGCCAATGGTCGCGGGCGGATACGGCGACACCGTCCTTCCACACGCCCCACCGGTTTGGCAAGGCGGTGTTCTCGGGCCGCACCGCGCCGTTCGATCCCGCCGAGTAACTCGCTCGCCTCTCGACAGCCCATCCGCCACCCACCGCCCCCCGCCTTCGCGCGTCTGGGCGCTGACCCCTGCCCGTGTTGTATCGTGGCAGCCAGCGAGTTTCCCAAGGGCTGGGAGCATGTCGAGTGGGCCGACCCGAGTTGGCGTTGCGGTCACCCCGCTTCAGTCAGCCAAAACGCATCGGCCCGGCGGTTGCGTCGGGGTGGTGTCTTAACTGGCCGAGGCGGGGAGCGCGAGCTTGCGGCGGAGCCAGCGGGCGACGGGGCGTTCGAACCACCGCAGGCTGACCAGCGAAAGTCCCACCACCAGCAGCACGG
>CAIUHT010000327.1 GCA_903898975.1 uncultured Planctomycetaceae bacterium | reverse complement strand
GACGACCGACGAGACGGTCTTGTATGCCGAGATTGACCCAGCCAGGGCCCGACGGAAGCACATTGTGCGGGTGGCAGGCCAGCACGAGATCGACCGCTTCGCCGACCGCCGTCCCGAGTTCTACGGACCAGTGGTCGAGCCCCACGCCCTGGTCTCACCAGGCCGGACCGCCGATCGACGGCCAGTTGGCGAGGCGAACAGAGCAGAGCGGGCAGCCGCGAAAAAGTAGAGAAACACCACGGGCAAGCCAGCCGTCGCAACGCCCCCTCTCCACGGTCGACTTTCTGCCTGGCGTCTCTCGGAACCGGTCACCAAAGCACCTGCCATCCTCCCCTCGATCGGTACTCTGGGAATCACCAGACCCAGCGTGCGGCCTGCGCTCTTGAGAAACTGGTCGTCAATCCGAGGGCGATCTAATGGGCCGCTCGCGCTTGGCACACGACGGAGCGACTCCCGACGAGTTTTCGGCTATCCTGACAGCCTGCGGTACCGATCCTGCGAATTCGGCCTTCCCTCTTCGGGAATTGGATCGATAACTTGAGATCAGCGGGGTTCCACCAGGTCGCTCGTCTCGGCCTGTTGCGACCGGCGTGGAACGCTGCAGCGGCGAATTGTTTGGATCCCGGGCGAAGTCGCGAGAGAACGATGATGACTCCTTCCGTTGCCCTGGATGACGCCGAGATCCTCGCCGATGTGCTGAAGTTGGGAACCCCCCATTTCGATGTCGACGCGGCCCGGGCCGTGTTACGCCTGGGGTTCTCGGACGAGCAGCAGCAGCGCATGCTGTCGCTGGCCGACAAAGGCAATCGCGGCACCCTGTCGCAGGATGAGCAAGCAGAACTCGACCGATTTCGCCGAGTCGGCAATTTCCTGGCCCTGATGCACGCCAAGGCCCGCCTCTCCTTGAGGCACGGCGGCCAGTTGGATCGGTAGCCGGTCGAATGGACGAGCCACTCCGCCAGTTCGTGTTCGAGCGTGCTCAGCGAATCTGCGAATACTGTCGACTGCCGGATGAGTTCGACCCGTTGCCGTTCTGTGTCGATCACATCATCGCGCAGCAGCACCAGGGTCCCACGGCGGAGTTCAACCTGGCCGCCAGTTGTTTCAGTTGTAATTCGAGCAAGGGGCCCAACATTGCCGGGGTTGATCCCGACACCGGCCAACTGACGCGGCTCTTTCATCCGCGTCGCGACATTTGGGCGGAGCACTTCCACTGGAATGGCCCCACAGTCTGCGGCCTCACGGCGATCGGTCGCGTGACGCTGTACGTGCTCGACATCAACGACCCTGTCCGAATCGAGCATCGGCGGCTGCTGATCGAAGAAGGAGTCTTTCCGTTGAAGCGATTGTGAAACGCCGCGAGAGCAAGAAGAATGGGCACAAAATGGAGACGAACAAATTTGGCAGTCTTGGCGTGGCCTGACCCGTAGTTTCTATCCAATCTCGGCTGCTGGTCCGTCCGCCACATTTCTTCCGCGAACAATTCCAGGCTCTCCTGGAATACCGCCGGTTTCGCCATCGAGGCCTGTGAGGCGACCGACTCGCTCCCTTCGAAGCCCCCGCTCTGCGCCTGCCGCCCCTGAACAACGCTGAGCGACTCGGGGCCCGGATCGATCACGTCAGGATTGGCGAAAGGTTGTCGTAATATGCCATGAAAGCGACTCCCTACGGTCAGTCTTGGAGAAATGCCCGCGGGGCCGATCGGAAAGTGACCCGTCGTGTGCAGTCGGTTGAGAGATCCTGCTCGCGACGAATCACACGTCGCACCGGACATAGCCCAACAGCGATTGGTAAGTTTGCTTGATTGCCCGTCTGCGGGTGGGTGGCGGGAACCGAGGTGATCGGTCTGGTGGTAGTCGCGTTTGAGAAGGCGAGGCTGGCTGGCCGGGATGGTCCAGGCGAAGTCGGCGGATCAGCACATCTCAGGAATCGAATTGATCGAAATTCGGAACGGTTTGGACGATTTTTGGCGGTTCATGACCAGCTTTTCGACTGGACTGAGCAATTCATGGTCAACGGCTGGCAACTCGCTTGACGCCCCCCGGGGGGGGCCGTCAAAGTGCCGACGCCTGCGGAAAACCAAGAGGGTGACGGGGGCAATCGAGTTTCGCCGACGGAACAGACTGTCGCTCGAACGGGGGCCACTCAGCGCAGGAGCTGGCTGGGACCTGGTCGGGAGAGTGTGTTTCGATCGCGGGGCGGACTCGGGCGGAACGTGGCTGCCACCCAGCCGCGACCTCCGCGGCGGGGGCCACCGGGTGGCGGAATTGCGTGATTGAATCCAGCATGCCGTGGCGGAGCAAACTGTGGAATCTGACCGGCGATCCCCGTTCGGGCTGGGCCGTCGTGGCGACTGGAGTCTCTGAAGAAGAGCGTGCGTCCATGCTGAAGCCAAGCGGCTGGCACTGCTGTGTCGCCGAATTTTGCGGAACCGCCCTGCTGGTCTTCCTAGGGTGCGGGGCGGTGCACGTGGCGGTCCTCACGGGCGAACTGGTAGGGCTCTGGCAGGTCGGAATTGTGTGGGGGTTGGCCATCATGCTCGCCATCGCCATCACCGGCCCAGTCAGTGGCGCCCACCTCAACCCTGCCATCACCCTCGCCCTCGCCCTGACCGGACGCTTTGACCGCAAGCTGGTCCCGTCGTACCTCGTGGCGCAGTTCGCCGGGGCGATCGCCGCAGCCGCGGTCCTGTTCACCCTGTTCGGCCCCCTCCTGGACGAACGCGAAAAACAGCTGGGAGTCGCCCGCGGCGGACCCGGGAGCGAACTGACCGCCATGTGCTACGGTGAGTACTACCCCAACCCGGGACTGATGCAACGGATGGTGGGGCGGTATGACCCGAGCCTGGCCGACCGCCATTACCGGCTGGTTTCGACCCCCGTCGCGTTTCTTGCCGAATTCCTGGGAACCGCCCTGCTGGGGGCGGTCATCCTGGCGGTGACGGCGGCGGGACGGGATGATCCCTCCTCCCGGCTGGCCCCCGTCCTGATTGGCCTGACAGTCACCGCGCTCATTGCCGTGCTCGCCCCGCTGACCCAGGCCTGCTTCAATCCCGCCCGTGACCTGGGTCCCCGGCTGTTCGCCGCCCTGGCCGGCTGGGGCTCACAGGCCCTCCCCGGCCCCCGGGGCTGGGAAATGCTGCTCGTGTACGCGGTGGCCCCCGTGCTGGGAGCCCTGTGCGGGATGCAGTTCTACGCCCGCTGGTTCGAAGCCCACGCGGCATCCAACCCGCCCCCCGGCAACTGACTGGCCCTCGACCGGCAGCCCCAGGCAACGGCTCCGTGAGAAGGCGTCCAGGAAACGTGCCCCGGAAACGTGCCAAGAAAACGTGCCCAGGAACCGGGTCTGGCAGGTGGTTCGAGTCCGCCATGGCTGCGCAGCGAGTTGACACCCACCCAGCGAGGGGGGAACATCAATTCGCTGATCTGGTCGTGAGCGACCGGATTGATCCAGCGAGCCCCCCTGTCATCCCCGCGCGTTGCGCGGCCTGCGGAGCCAGACACCATGTCGGAACGAATGCGGTTTGTGATGGTCGGCGGGTTCCTGGGAGCGGGCAAGACCACCACCATCGGCCGCCTGGCCCGCATGTACCAGGAGCAGGGGCGGAAGGTGGGAATCGTGACCAACGACCAGGCGAGCGACCTGGTCGACACGCACACGCTCCGCAGCCAGGGGTTCGATGTGGGCGAGGTGGCGGGGGCCTGCTTCTGCTGCAACTTCCGCGAGCTGACCGACACGGTCGCCGCCCTCGCCGCCGCCGACCGCCCCGATGTCATCCTCGCCGAGCCCGTGGGCAGCTGCACCGACCTGGTCGCCACCGTGGTGCAGCCCCTCCGGCAGCTCTATGGCGACCGGTTCTCGGTCGCCCCCTACGGGGTGATCCTCAAGCCGACCCACGGGCTGAAGATTCTCTCGGGGAGCGGGGGCTCGGGCTTTTCGCCCAAGGCGGCCTACATCTTCGAAAAGCAGCTGCAGGAAGCCGACTTCGTGCTGCTGAACCGCATCGACGAGCTGACCCCGGCCCAGGCCGACGAACTGCAGCAACTGCTCGAACGGGCGGTGCCTGGCACCCCCATCCTGCGGGTCTCGGCCCGCCAGGGAGTGGGCTTTGAAGCGCTGGGGGCGCTGCTCGACCAGCAGGGAGACTTTGGGCGCAAGATTCTCGATCTCGACTACGACATCTATGCCGAGGGGGAAGCCGAGCTGGGCTGGCTCAACAGCAGCCTGCGGGTGCAGTCCCAGACCCGCTTCCCGCTGGATGCGGTGCTGCTGGGGATTGTCGAGCAGCTGCGGCTGCGACTGGCCAGCGAAGGGGCCGAGACAGCGCACCTGAAGACGATTGGACTGTGGGAGGGCTTTTACGGGGTCGCCAACCTGGTGAGCAGCGACTCACCCGCCGAGCTGTCGCTCCCATCGAACTGCGAGCCCCTGTCCGCCGACGTGGTGGTCAACGCCCGGGTGGCGATCGCCCCCGAGCGGCTGCGGGAACTGGTCGAAGAAACCGTGCGACAGGTCGCCGGGGGGCTGGGTGTGGCGGTCGAGTTCCGGCAGACACAAAGCTTCCGCCCGGGCCGTCCCGTCCCCACCCACCGCTTCGCCGAAGCGGTCGGCGGCTGAAAAAGGGGACAGAGCAAACAGGGGTCATTCTGGTTTAATGGGTGTCCCCAGACGTGAAAAACCAGAATGACCCCTTTTTTGATG
>CAIUHT010000326.1 GCA_903898975.1 uncultured Planctomycetaceae bacterium | reverse complement strand
GAGAGGGGAGACGCTTTCCGTTTTGAGTCGAATTGCATCGGATCCTTCCCCCCCGGGGGGACGGTGGCCAAAGACCGGATGAGGGGCTTTTCGTAACCGCGCCTCGCGGCGAACGACCCGCAACCGAGACCACGACAACTCGCTGTCCCCCCTGAATGGCCCGTTTGCCGCGATGGGAACCACTGTCTCGGTTGAAAGGGGCGACGCCGAGACAGGCCCAGACCCATCCAATCACCATCCTTTTTCACAGCGATCCCCTGGCTGGTTTTGGGGCGCCCCCGAGTGGCCGGTTTTGAGGCGCCCGCTGACACTGTGTCGGCCATCATCACGATCAAAGTGAAACGGCCGAACTTCGCTCGGCGTTGTTGGCGAGCTGGGGGAATTCGGCATTGTCACGCAACTTCGCGATGCGGCGTGCCCGTCGCCTCCAGCAGACTCCGCACACGAGCGCGACTCCGGCCAGGCTGAGCATTCCCGGCTCAGGGACTGCTGGGGGAGGACGGATGGCACTCGTACCGTCGCGACGAATCTGGTCTATCCGCTGATCCGACAGCACCTCGTTGTACAGGAACACGTTGTCGATGGTTCCGGCGAAGTATTCGCTGAACCCAGGATTGCTGCCGATACGAGTGAAGGTGTAACCACTTTGCGGATTCGCCGTCACGGTGAGCCGGCTGGTTCCCACATCAAGGGTCAGCGAATCAGCGATATCGTCGTACCGGACGGCGACGAACATCCAGGCACCGACCGCGGGTGGAGTACCGGTCCCCACCACACCACTTCCGGTGAAGGCCGAGTAACGCCATCCGCCCCCTCGTATATCGATATTGAGGTTGCGGTCATACCCGCCACTGTCATGGGACAGGATCCCGCGAATTCCGGTGGCGATTGTTGGCCTGACCCACGCACCCATCGTGAGCCGGGGCACGACCAAGGGATTGATATCCACCGGAATGGAGATGTAGTCGTCCACACCATCAAACTGGTAGCCCATCCCTTCGTAACCACTGGCCGAGAGCACAGGTCCCCCGACAGTGCCGTGCCGGGCGTTCCCCGAACGGTCCTGGGCATTGCCCTCGAAATCGTAAAAGGCAAGCAGGCCCGCGGAAGCGGTTTGCAGCGCTGCCAGCCCGATGACACTGGCGATCACACACGAGCGGACGATGCGACTGAATTGACGTGACATGAAAAACTCCTTTGCGAATTGCTTGGTGCCAACACGAAATCTGTTTGTGACTCTGCAAGCCGGTCGCGTGCGGTGACCAACCCACTTGCTCAATAAACATCCTGCATCGCGGCGCGCAGTCATCTCAAGGCGTGTAAGACAGAAGCGCCCTGCGGCCCCTCAAGGCCGTAACCTCTGGTCGTGAATTCCCCGAGTGCCGGATTGTCCGCCGACCGCCGATCGATCACGGCGATCAGCGACAGGGACTCGGTTGGTCACGCTGCGGTTCGTGACCAACCGAGTGTGCCCGGGGCTTGAGCCAATGCCCTGAATGCACCGCCTTCAGCTCGGCGATGTTGTTGAGGCGGGGGGATATTTGCCAGAGACGAATTACGACTCGGCCGAGCAAAGCTTGCCGGGCGTGCGTTGCCGCGAGCGCATCAGCCAGAGCAGCGAGACTGCCACCACTGCCAGAGTCGCCACTTCAGGTTCCGGCACCGGATTTGGATTCGGTGGATCACCTCCCCCGCCGCCACCGCCCCCGCCACTTTCCTTCGGGAGTTGCCCAAGATCGCTCAAACCGCTGAATTCCACGATATACCCGGCTGTCATCCATTCGCCGCGAAGATCGTTCCAGGTCTTCCCGGAGGTGGTGAAGAGATGGTCGAAGACGAGTTCATTTTCGAAGTCGCCCCCGTTCGGCTCGCTTCCCCTGAACCAGTTCGAGAAGCTGAACGCTTCACCCGTCACCCACGACCATCCGCCCGCCGACTCAATCGAACCTGTCGGCTGATATCCACCCAGCCAGGTGTAGTGAATCAAGCTGTTGTCGAACGTGTTTGTCAAAAACAAGTTCTCGGCAGCGGAGGTGACCGTCG
>CAIUHT010000325.1 GCA_903898975.1 uncultured Planctomycetaceae bacterium | reverse complement strand
TGATCCGCGCCCGCCAGCCAATGCCGTTTCCCCCCCGGAAATCACGGATCATCGCACCCATCACCGGGTGCTCGGTCAACCAGCGGTAGCGTTCCTCCGACGACCGCACATAACAGGCGGCGGCCAGCAGCAGGAAGGGGGTCGACGGTACCAGCGGCAATACCGCACCCGCCAGCGCGATTCCGACGCAGGCGTGTCCGGCACCCAGCAGCAGCCAACGTCGAGTCGGGGTCATCGCAACGATGCTACCTTAATCTGATTCCGGTCACCCGGTCGGCAGCACACCAGGCTCCGACAACCGCGGGTCCTCCGCTACCGCCCCGCCCAAGACTGTTTCCTCAAGCGGGCCTGCCGGTCTGGAGGAAACCAATCGACCGCGCGCCAACCAGCGTCCAGGAGACTGCCCCATGCCCTGGTTCGCGCCCGCCCCGCCTCGATTCACCCAAGACCGCTTCGCCATCGGATTCTGGGTGGACCCGCCCTTCGACCACCAAGCCGAACGTCGTTACCGCGAGATTGCCGACGCGGGATTCAACCTGGTGCTGGCCGGTTTCCAAAAGCTCGACCGACCGAGGTTTGTCCGCCTGCTGCGCAAGTTCGATTTGCGGGCCATTGTCTGGCAGGACAACGATAACTTCCAAAACTCGATCGACGATCCCCATGTCTGGGGAACCGCACTCCGGGACGAGCCCAGCGCCAAGGATTTCCCCGATCTTGCCCGGCGGGCGAAGGCGCTCAAAGCCGCACGCCCCCGGCAGTTCGCCTATGTCAACTTGTTCCCCAACTACGCCACTCCCGGCCAACTGGGCAGCCCCGACTACGACAGCCATGTTTCCGATTTCATCAAGACGTTCCAGCCGGAAGTGCTCTCGATGGACCATTACCCGCTTTTCCGGCCGGATCGCCCAACCGACGGCCGGGACGGCTACTGCGAGAACCTCGAAACCCTGCGCATCCACAGCCTGAAGGCCGGGATACCGTTTTGGAATTTCTTCAACACCATGCCCTACGGGCCGCACACCGATCCCACCGAAAGCCAATTGCGCTGGCAGGTGTTCGCGTCCCTGTGCCACGGCGCCAAAGGCATCCTCTGGTTTTGCTACTACACCCCGGGCGGCGACGAAGAATTTCCGAAGGGCGGGGCGATCATCGCCCGGGACGATGTCCCGACCCACCATTACGAGCAGGCGGGGCGGATCAACCGAGTGGTGGCCAACCTCGGCAAGACCCTGATGCGCTGCACCAGCACGGGTGTGGTTCGGGTGCGGCCCACCGACAATCCAGCGACCGTGCTGCGGGGATCGGGATTGCTCGACCTGCGCAAGGCGGCAGTCGACCCCCCGGGCGATTACCTGGTTGGGTCGTTCCGGCATCAGGATGGTCGCCGGGCCGTGCTGTTGATGAACTACCGCACCACCCACACTGCTTGGCCGACCGTGGTCTTCGACGCTGCCGACAGGGATGTCCGGGAAGTGGATCCGCGGACCGGGCGGGAGATTCCGGTTCGGGACGAGAGCCCGAAGATGGAAGGGGTTCAGGTGCCGCTGTTGGACGGTGGGGGGCGGTTGTTCTTGCTGCCGTGAATGGCGGGGGGGGAGGCCCGAAGATGGAAGGGGTTCAGGTGCCGCTGTTGGACGGTGGGGGGCGGTTGTTCTTGCTGCCGTGAATGGCGGG
>CAIUHT010000324.1 GCA_903898975.1 uncultured Planctomycetaceae bacterium | reverse complement strand
GTCCGTCGGGCAGGTGCAGTACAAACTCGAGCAGTCCAACCCGCTCGAGCGCTTGCCGGACATCGTGGACCGAGACATCGGGCCGGCCCAGGTGCACATTCTCGGCCAAGGTGCCCGAAAAGATTTCGGGCCGCTTGATGATCGCGACCGAGCGATGCAGCACGTCGGGCCGCAGGTCGCGGGGGTCGACGTCATCAATCAGCAGTTGCCCAGCAGTGGGATCCATCCGGCCCGCAATCAGGTCGAGCAGCGTACTCTTGCCGGTCCCAGATCCTCCGATCACCGCCAGCCTGTCGCCCGAGGCGAGGTGCCGCGTCACTGGGGCCAGACCTCCCCCGTGCGGGTGCTTGTAAGCGACCCCCCGCAGATCGACCCGCGCCGCCCCACTGGCTGGAAATCGAATCAGCCCGGCGTGTCGCTGCACGGGCAGATCAAACAGCGTTCCCAGCTTGTCCACCGAGGCCAGCAGATCGTAAAAGCTCTCGATGTGTTTTCCGAGCTTGGCGAAAGAGCCCACAATCACCGCCACAATCAACTCGGCGGCGACCAGTTGCCCCAGTGTCAGTTGCCCCTGCATCACCAGCCAGCCCCCGGCACTCAGCAGCACCGCACTGGCGACTGCCTGCAGGAACAGGGTGAAGACCACCTGCCGCATCAGCACTCGAAAGTGTGCCCGGCGAGCGTCGAGGTACTCATAGGTCAGCGTATCGGCCCGGTCGAGGGCGAAGTCGGGGGCCGCGGCGTAGCGGAATGCATGTTCGCAACCGGCCAGATCTTCCAGCCAGGCGGCCATGGCGTACTTCTTCTTCGACTCCTTGATGCTGGTGTAAACCGCCCCGCGGCCCAAGACCAGCGTGGCGAAGACCATCGCCGCCATCAGCACGAGATCAATCCCCAGCAACCAGGGGTGGTAGAAGGCCAGCACCAGCATCCCCACCAGCGCCCCAATCACCAGCGACACCCCGTCCAGCAACAGCTGGCTGCTGACCTTCTGAATGGTCACCACGTCGAAGAACCGATTCACCATCTCGGGAAGGTGCTGACCATCCAGAGCCTGCCGCTCAACTCTTGGCAGACGATAAGCCAGATCGCCCGCGACCCGAGCGAAAAGCCGGCGTTGAATCGTTTCGACGACCACAGTTTGCAACGCCTTCAGTCCGGCCGAAAACAGCAGAAAAACCAGCACCATCAACGACAGCACCACCAGTGGCTGAACGAGCTGGCCCAGGGCGACCGTGTTGACCAGCGACTCGACCGCAATCGGCGACGCCAACGCGAGGAAAGCGTTGACAACCGCGAACACCAGCACCACACCGATGTCGGACAGCTCAGGGCGAATCATCTGCCGCAGTCGCTGCCAGGGAGTGTCGTCGTGGTGATCGACCTCCTGGAACACCGCCGTCGTCTGCCCCTCGAACACCACCGCCTGCAAAACCTCGCTTGAGCCCTTGGGGGCCAGGCGCTGGGGAAGCTCTTTCCAGGGAATCCAGCGACTCGCATTCCCCCCGCGGGTGGTCAGCAGCTTGACGCGTTGCTTCAATCGACGGGCAATTCCCACCAGTTCTCGGTTCTCGAGCACCTGGCAGATCAGGGGAGCACCGCAGTCGGCGAACTCG
>CAIUHT010000323.1 GCA_903898975.1 uncultured Planctomycetaceae bacterium | reverse complement strand
GCGTGTTCCGGAGTCTGTCGGATAGATATGATGCCGTGAGCGGGGCTCGCGGGGCCTGGCCCTGGACCGCTGTTCGCATTCAGGTTGCACCATGGAAGATTCCCTGTCGTCCGATTCCATTGCCGCCCGTGGTGGGTGGTATCGCGATTTTTCCACCCGCCCAAGCACGCCGGCGCTTTTTCAGACGACGGCCTTCGATGTCGAAGGGCTCGAACAGTTGGAGCGGATTGGCGCCGGGGCGGAACATGGGTTCCTCTACACCCGTGACGGCAACCCCAATCATGAGGCGCTGGCGGGAGATGTGGCGGCCTTGGAGGGAGCCGAATGCGGGGCTGTTTTCTCCAGCGGTATGGGCGGAATGACTGCAGTGCTGCTGGGCCTGTTGCGTGCTGGGGACCATGTGGTCGCCGCTCGAGTTCTGTATGGCCGGACAGTGCAGATGCTGAACCAACTGCAGGCCGACTTCGGTTTGCGGGTCACGTATGTCGACGCCAATGACCCGATGGAATTTGGTCGGGCGGTCACGCCCCAGACACGTCTGGCGATTGTCGAGACCGTGTCGAATCCGCTGATGGAGGTGGCCGATCTGCCAGCGATCGCCTGCCAACTGGGTGCTGTCCCACTGATGGTGGACAGCACCTTCGCAACTCCCTGCCTCCTCCGGCCGATTGAACACGGGGCGGCCCTGGTGTTTCACAGTGGCTCGAAGTACCTCAACGGTCACGGAGATGTGATGTTGGGGGTGGTGGTAGGAACGACCGCGCTGGTGCGCAAGGTCCGTGCGGCAGGCGCTTTGTATGGGGTCAACAGCAATCCATTTGAATGCTGGCTGGCATCGAGAGGATTGCGGACCCTGCCCCTGCGGATGCAACGCGTCTGCGAAACTGCGGGCCGCGTGGCGAAGTTTTTGGCCCGACATCCGGGAGTCGCGCGGGTCTTCTATCCGGGTCTATCCGAACACGCCAGTCACGAAATCGCCCGCCGGCTGATGCCGACTGGATTTGGTGGGATGCTGGCCTTTGAACTGCCAGGGGGAAAAGACGCCGTCCGCCGACTGTTCATTCGACTGGGCGAGCGGATTCCATTCTCACCCACCCTGGCTGACGCACGTACGACGGTCTCTTATCCGGCGGGAACATCGCACAAATTCCTTTCGGCCACCGAAAGGCAAGCCTGCGGGATTGGCGACGGCCTGGTACGACTGTCGATTGGCCTCGAGGACGCCGGTCAGTTGGAGCAAGAACTGGGGGCCGCGCTGCAAGGATGACTGCCCTTTCCGAGGGGCTCCACGCCGGCAATTGATGCAATTCGCCGCGCCGATCAATCGCCGCGAGGCCGGCCGTGCGGAGAGTCAACGCAGCGTCGTGCGTATCTGCCCTACGAGCGGTCGAGGGCCCCCAGCAGGTCGGCGATCAAGTCATCGGCGTGCTCGATGCCAACCGAAACACGGAGGGTTTTGTCGGTGATTCCCGCTCCGGCGCGTGCTTCGGCGGACATCGACGCGTGACTCATCGTTTCAGGGTGCTCGATCAGCGACTCGACCCCTCCCAGCGACTCGGCCATGGAATAGAGTTTCGTGCCCAGCATCACCCTTTCAGCCTCATGGCGACCTCCAATTACATCGAAGCTGAGCATCCCGCCAAACCCGAGCATCTGTCTGCGGGCAAGTTCATGATGAGGGTGATCCGTCAGGCCCGGGTAGTAAACCCGCTCGACACGGGGATGCTTTTTAAGTGCTTCCGCCACGGCCAGGGCATTCCGCTGGTGCACCTCCATGCGAGGGCCCAGGGTCTTAATGCCCCGCAGCACCAGCCAGGCGTCGAATGGTGAACAGGCCAGACCGAGGGCGTTCACGATAAAGCCAATTCGGTCGGCATGTGGCTGGTGACGGGTGATCACCGCTCCGCCGACCACGTCAGAATGCCCGTTGAGGTACTTGGTAGTTGAGTGCAGCACTATGTCGACCCCGTGGTCGAATGGTCGCTGGAAATAAGGCGACATGAAAGTGTTGTCGGCAATGGTGATGGCACCGGCGCCGTGGGCAATTGAGGCGAGTCCCGCCATATCAACCAGATTCAGCAACGGGTTGCTGGGGGTCTCAATCCAGATGCAGCGCGTCTGCGGAGTAAGCGCCTGTCGCACCCGGTCGAGATTCTGCATGTTCACAAACGAAAACTTCAAACCGAAGTCGGTGAAGGGAGAGGCGAACAGACGATAAGTTCCGCCATAGATGTCGTGGCCGGCGATGATGTGGTCGCCTGGGCGGAAGAGATGCATGCAGGCGTTGATGGCCGACATGCCAGTGCAGGTAGCCCGGCAATCAATTCCTCCCTCAAGCGAGGCAAGGCTTTCTTCCAAGGCGCGCCGGGTGGGGTTGCCGCTGCGGGTGTAGTCGTATCCCTTGGTCTTTCCCAACGACTCGAACCGGAAAGTCGACGTGGGATAGATGGGAGTGATGCAACTGTTGAATGTGTCGTCTTTATCGACTCCGACGTGGACGCAGCGGGTTTCGAACCTTTGGGAGGAGTAATCGTTAGCCATGAGCGGAACGGCAGGATGGGGCAGGTGTTTCGGAGAAGTCCAGAGTGCGCGGGAATCCGCTGTGCTCTCCGGAAAGCAGCCTTGAGGTTCGCCAATCCCCGCCCATCAGGCAAGCGTGCCCGCCCCCGCCAACCCGCGTGGGGCGTTTTTTGCAAAGCTTCGCCCGAAAAACCGCGCGGTCCGTCGCAGTTCACCCAGTCGGCGGAGAGGCCAGAACCGCACATTTCGGCTGCTTGGTTCCTCTGACCAACTCCGGGATCAGGATGATGATACCCCCTGCTGCATTCAGTCTGTCTGGTGGTGGCCACTTCCCGCCTGGTTTACCTGAAAGTCCACCGCCAACCAGATGGATGGCGGTGCCAGCCACCGAACCAAAAACTGCTGGCGAGCGAGAGTCAGCAGTGTCCCAGCCAATCGGGCATAGCCGCCCGGGTTCGCAGAGACTGAAAGAGGATCGATTCCAACCAAATCCGATGCGACTGACTTGCCTGAGCTGCCATAGTTAGGACCAGCAGGGCAACGGAATCTTGGGGCGAGATCGGGCGCAGATCGTAATCTCCGACGGCATTGCAGAACGCTGGGCAGCGGTCCAATTACCCGACGTCGGCTGCCATTTCGAGAATCGCGTTGCGTGACGAATGGACACCCGATACGCTGCGCGAACGCCCCGTGGTCGCGGTTTCACGATTGTCGATACTGATGACAAGCCTTTTCACCGGGGTGAACACCACGATCACCTGCCTCTCTCGCCTCCCAGCCTCGCCCCGATGCCGCCCCGCACTGCTCCGACTTTCATCGTTCTGCATTCCGAAGATAACATTGCGGTCGCCGCGCGAAACGCCCCGGCGGGAACGGAATTCCAGGTCGCGGGGCGGAGTCTGCAGACTCGGGAGCCAATCGATCTGGGCCATAAAGTGGCGACCCGGGCGATCCCTCCGGGAGGGCCAATCCGCAAGTTCGGCCAGACCATTGGGTTCGCCAAGGGGGAGATTGCCGTCGGGGCTTGGGTGCACACCCACAACTGTGAGGCTGGCCCGCTCAGTCTCGACTATGCCCACGCGACCGAGATTCCCGCCGACCCCACGCCCATTGTGGGTCGTACTTTTCAAGGCTACCGCCGACACGATGGCCGGGCCGGAACGCGGAACTACATTGCTGTCATCTCGACCGTCAACTGCTCGGCTTATACGTCACGTTTGATCTGCCAGAAGTTTGCTCCCGAGCTTTTGGAGAAATACCCGCACGTTGATGGGGTGGTCCCAATTGTTCACAAGCATGGCTGTGCCATGCAGTATGGCGGCGCCGACCACCAGCAACTGGTGCGGACACTGGCGGGATTCGCCCGACACTCCAACATCGGTGCGTACCTGCTGGTTGGACTGGGATGCGAAACAGGCCAAGCCTCGTTCCTGGCTGAAAGCGAGGGGTTGCACCAGATCCAGATCCCCGGGGAAGCACGTCCGGGCTTGCCCCTGATTTTGAACATGCAGGAGGAAGGGGGAATTCGCAAGACAGTTGAACGAGGGGTCGCCGTGCTCAGGGAGATGCTGCCCGAGGTAAACCGGATCGAACGCCAACCAATTCCAGTGTCTGAGATCATTCTGGGAACGAATTGCGGGGGGAGCGACGGTAATAGTGGAGTGACAGCAAACCCGGCCTTGGGCTATGCGAGCGACCTGCTGGTGGCGGCGGGGGGGGCATCGGTGCTCGCCGAAACGACCGAGATTTACGGCGGAGAGCATACCCTCACCCGCCGGGCCATTTCGCGAGAAGTGGGCGAAAAACTGCTGGAGCGAATCCGTTGGTGGGAGCACTACACGGCGATGTTTGGCGCCGAAATTAACAACAACCCGTCCGTTGGGAATAAGCGGGGCGGGCTGACCACAATCTACGAGAAGTCGCTGGGGGCGATTGCAAAGGGGGGGACGACGGCGCTGCGAGGTGTCTATGGATACGCCGAACCG
>CAIUHT010000322.1 GCA_903898975.1 uncultured Planctomycetaceae bacterium | reverse complement strand
TGTCTGCCGACAAACAGCCCACTCCCGCGATGCAGCGGTACCTGGACGTCAAGGCCCAGTACCCGGGCACGATGCTGCTGTTTCGCATTGGCGACTTCTACGAACTGTTCTACGAAGACGCGGTCGAGGCGGCGCGGGCCCTGGGGATCACCCTCACCACCCGCGACAAGGGCTCGGCGAACCCGATCCCGATGGCGGGCTTTCCGTATCATCAGCTCGACAACTACCTCCGCCGGCTGATCCAGGCGGGGTTTCGCGCGGCGGTCTGCGAGCAGGTCGAAGATGCGGCGGTGGCGAAGGGACTGGTCCGCCGGGAGGTGACCCGTGTCGTGACGCCCGGCACACTCACCGACGACGCGCTGCTCGAGCCGCGGGAGAGCAACTTCCTGGCGGCGGTGGTGTGGCATCGGGACCAGGCGGCGGGGCTGGCATGGCTCGAACTGTCGACCGGTCGGTTCGTGGCGACGCAGGTGGCTCCCGCCGATCTCGCCGACGAACTGGCCCGGCTGCAACCAGCCGAATGCCTGGTGCCCGACGAGGCACCGCAACTGCCCGCGCTGGCGGCGCAGTTGGGGCTGAACCTGCCGGGGCGTGGGCCGGCGACTCCGGGGCGGTTGCTGCTGACTGCCCGCCCGCCATGGTCGTTCGCGGCGACGCACACCCGCCAGTTGCTGCTGCGGCACCTGGGGGTGCAGACGCTGACCGGCTTTGGCTTTGACGACGACC
Source organism: uncultured Planctomycetaceae bacterium (assembly GCA_903898975.1). GTDB lineage: Bacteria > Planctomycetota > Planctomycetia > Planctomycetales > Planctomycetaceae > UBA10511. Next base: position 1,151 of record CAIUHT010000322.1, on the reverse strand, counting down.
AGCCGCTGCCCCAGCAGGCGGCCGGCGCACTGCTCGAGTACGTGCAGGAGACGCAGAAGAGCGCCCTGCCCCACATCGAGCGGCTGGAACCGTTCGACCCCGGCGGAGCGCTGCAGATTGACGAGGCGACCCGCCGCAGCCTCGAGTTGACGCGGACCCTGCGCGACGGACACCGCGGGGCGTCGCTGCTGGGGGTGCTGGACGAGACCACCACCGCGATGGGAGCGCGGCTGCTGGCCGAGTGGCTGGCGAATCCGTTGACCGACCGCGGGGCGATTGAGCGGCGGCTGGACGCGGTGGACGAGCTGTTTCGCGCTCCGTCGCTGGTGCGGGGGGTGCGCGAGGTGCTGGAGCGGATGTACGACCTGGCGCGGCTGAACGCCCGGGTCGCGACGGGGCGGGTGACGCCGCGCGACCTGCGGAGCCTGGCGGCAACACTGGCGGAACTGCCCGCCCTGCGGAGCCTGTTGGCGCGGGTGGAAGCCCCCGAGCTGGGCGCTGCGGTCACACAGCTGGACCCCTGCCCCGAAGTCCTGGCACAGATTGAGGCGACCCTGGTGGATGACCCACCAGCGACCCTGCTGGAAGGGGGGGTGATCCGGCCCGGATGTTCGGCGCAGCTCGATGAACTGCGCGACCTGGCGCGCGGCGGGAAGGAGTGGATCGCCCGCTACCAGGCAAGCGAGATCGAGCGGACGGGTATCCCGAGCCTGAAGGTCGGCTTCAACAAGGTGTTTGGGTATTACCTCGAGATCACCGCGGCGCAGGCGGCGCGGGTGACGCTGCCCGCCGACTACATCCGCAAGCAGACGCTGAAGAACCAGGAACGGTTCATTACCCCCGAGCTGAAGACGCACGAAGAAAAGGTGCTGCGGGCCGAAGAGGGGGCGAAGGCGCTCGAGCAGGAGCTGTTCGGTCAGTTGCGGCAGCAGGTCGCCGAGCAGGGGCGCCGGCTGAAGCAGACCGCCGAGGCGTTGGCGCGGCTGGACGTGCTGTCGGCCTTCGCGCTGCTGGCGACGCAGCGGAACTACTGTCGGCCCGAATTGGCCGAGGGGCCGGTGCTGGAGATCCGCGAGGGGCGGCACCCGGTGCTCGACAAGCTGCAGCCCCGGGGGCAGTTTGTGCCCAACGACACGCTGCTGGGGGGCGAG
>CAIUHT010000321.1 GCA_903898975.1 uncultured Planctomycetaceae bacterium | reverse complement strand
CATCAGCGAGACCAGCGTGGTCTTGCCGCACCCGCTCGGCCCCACCAGCATCAGTCGTTCGCCCAGCGGAATCTCCAGGTTCAATCGCTGCAGCACGGTGGTCCGGGCCGGCCCTTCGCCAAAGTCGCGCGTCAACTCGCGACATCGCACGGCACACGCCGCCGCCACCGGGGCGGAAGCCCTTGTGCCAGCCGCGACTGGCTGGGTGAACGTCGGGGACGGCGGGAAGGGGGTGGGGTTCATGGGCTAACCCCGGAAGACGATGGCGGGTTCGACCCGCAGCACCCGCCGCAGCGCCAGTTGCGACGACACCACGATCATGCACACCGCCAGTGCCGCCGAGGCCGCCGCCACCTGCCATGGCAGCCGAAACCCGCGAAAGTTCTCGTTCTGTGTGGCGACCTCAAAGAAGATCGCCCCCAAGCCCATCCCCACGCCATACCCCACAAACGCCACGACCGCCGCTTCGAGCAGCACCATCCGCACCAGCAGGCGGTTGGTCGCGCCAATCGCCTTCAGCATCGCGAAGTGCCGCATGTTCTCCATTACAAACAGGTTGAACAGCAGCCCCACGATGCAGATTCCCGTCACCACCCCCAGCAGCACCACCGACCCCACGCTGATCGGGATGCCCGTGTGGAAGAAGATGAACCTGATCAGCTTCCACGAGAACTGGTCCGAGGTCAGCGCCAGCAGCCCCGTCTGTTCACGGATCCGCCGGGCGACAGCGTCGGGGTCTTCGCCGGGCTGCTCGTGGGCGACCACAAACGACATTTGCCGGCGGCCGTTGTTGGTGTACGTCAACGCCTGCGAGTAGCGGGTGAAGAGCGTGACATTGTTGGTGAATTTCGGGGAATCCTGCACAACCGCCACCAGCACCGCCCGGTGGTCGTTCAGCTCCAGGACCTGGCCCAGTTGCAGGGGCTGACCCGGAAAAATGCGGTTGTAGCTGTCGATGCCAATGGCGACCGCGTCGGGTCGCCGGAGGTCTTCCAGCTGGCCAAGCAGGAACCGTGGCGGGGCACCCACCAGCGAATGATCGTCAATTCCCACCAGCAGGCCACTTTCCAGTTCGCCATCGAAGGTGCGGAGAGTGGCGGGGGCCTTGAAGAACGGGACGGCCCACAGCACGCCCGGCACACCGCGAACCCGCCCCAGCTCGGTGTTGCGGAGCGGAAAGACGGTGTCCATGTTTTTGAGGCCGGGATCCATCACCCAGATGGTCGCCTCGGGGACATCGCGGACGACCGCCGAAGCCCGCATCAGCATTCCCACAAAGACCCCCACCTGCTGATTGATCAGCAGAATCGAGATCGCCACTCCCAGGATCAGGCCGAGATATTTGGCCCGATCGTGAAACAGCATCTGGAGGGCAATTCGATTCACTGGGGGGACATCACAACAACGTGGGCAACCCGGCGAGACGTCAGCCAGGCAGGCGCTGGGCGAAGCAGATGAACCCAGGCGGTGCAGCTACCAAAGTGACCAAATCGGAACCGGCTCGCAAGGGCACATCCGGCCAGACACACACACTTTCCGCGCTGGTCAGTCAGGGCACCCACAGTGCGACACCAAGCGGGACCGCGTCCCGTCGGCCCGCCCCGGTGGCGGGAAGCAACTTGGGGAGAGCAGCGTCACTGCTGCGACGGGCGAACAGGCGAGCGGAGTTGGGGAAACCAGGTCGGGAACCACGAGGCACGTGGCCGGTGGGGCCTGGGGGGCGTCTGGGGACGTGCCAAGACGCGGAACGGCTAACCGCAGGGAGCCGGGGAGGCAACCGCATCGACGTGCCAGGCGACTGCAGGCGAACGACCAGGGTCGGACGACCGGGGGAGAAACGCGCCAGCCAAGTCGCGCGGCAGAGCCTGCGGTGAGGGACTCGAAGAGCGACTGGAATAGCGCGGTGCGACGGACCGAAAGTTCTGGGGCGGCGGTTGATCGGCGATGCGACCTGCGCACCGGTGTTCAAATAGTGTCGGAATTCGAGATTTCACGTGTGCGGAAGTTTCATTTTTGGAAATCTGCCGGAATTCGCGATTTTTCAGGTGGCGCTGCAAGCCAAAAACTTGTTCTTCAGGGGGCAGCCCGCCGCATTCAGTGCGGGTGCATCCTCCTGGAGACTGCTTCGATGAGAACAGCTTGGTTCTGTGTGATGTTGTCCCTGCTGCTGGCGAGCCCCGCGGTGGCAGATCCAATCGCTCCGCCCACGGTCCAGGTGTATGGGGCCAACTCCGGCTCGTATACGCTGAGCATCGCCAATCTGCCAATTCTTGACTTTGTTTTTACGCCTG
>CAIUHT010000320.1 GCA_903898975.1 uncultured Planctomycetaceae bacterium | reverse complement strand
GCTGGGCTCGGCACTGGCTGGATGTGGCGCGGTACGCCGATTATTACGACGCGAACCCGGCAACTCGGACCGCGAGTTGTGAGCTGACCGAGGCGTGGCGGTATCGCGACTGGGTCGTCGAGTCACTCAACGGCGATCTGCCGCACGATGAATTCATACGTATGCAGGTGGCGGGCGATTTGTTGCCAGCGCCACCGGGCGAGGAGATCCATCGGGCCGGCCTGGTCGCGACGACATTTCTCTCGAATGGTGTCTGGGATCGAGGTGACGCCGACAAAGAGAAGATCGTGAGTGACATGGTCGATGACAACATCGACACGATTGGCAAAGCGTTCCTGGGACTGACGCTGGGGTGTGCCCGCTGCCACGATCATAAGTTCGATCCGGTTTCGACAGCCGACTATTACTCGCTGGCGGGGATTTTCTACAGCACCCACATCCTGAAAGAGCTGGGAACCAAGGGAGGGGAATACACCCTCAATCGAGTTCCGTTGTGGGGACCGACAGCGCTCGCCCGGCGAGCCGAGCAGCAGCGGCAACAAGCGGCCGCGATGGCTGAACTGGCGAATCTCGATCGCCAGCACCGGCTGGAATCGTTGTCGACCGGGGGGCAGGTCTTGAAACCGGCTCGCTTTCTAAGCGAGGCAGGCGCTGAGGGGAGTGTGAGCGAAGACGGGACAGTGGCGGTCTCGGGATCGCGAGCGAAGGACCGATACCGAGTTATTGTGGAATTGTCGGAGCCGCTGACGCTGCGGTCCGTAAGGTTGGAAGTGCTGCCCGATGCAAGCCTGCCTCAGTCGGGGCCGGGGCGGGCCGATGATGGCAACTTTGTGTTGAGTCGCTTTTCGGTGCAGGTGACGCGCCCTGGTGCCGTGGGGGAGACGGTTCGTTTTCTCAAGGCACGGGCCGACTTCGAGCAGGAAAAATTCGCGGTGGCGACCGCGTTGCAGGACGATTTGAAGCAAGGCTGGGGAGTGTCGCCCCGTGTCGGAGAGCGGCATGTCGCCGTGTTTGAGTGCGCGGAAGGAGTCGAGTTGCCAGCGGGCAGCCTGCTGGAGGTGTCGCTGGAACAACGGCACAGCGAGCAGTTGACGTTGGGGCGATTTCGCTTGTGGGCCGGAGATGCTGTGGCCGACAGTCCGCCTCCTCGAACGGCGAGGCGTGTGGAACTGCAGGAGATTCTAAATCAGGCACAGCGAGATCTGTCGGTCCCGGTGCCCTTGGCGATGGCGGTGGGGGAGGGGGGGACGGCCGGTGGGTTGTTTCCGGCGATCCAGGATGTTCCCATTCACATTCGTGGCAGCTATGCGAGGTTGGGAGCGGTGGTGCCGCGGGGGTTACCGAAGTTCCTGTCGAGGAACGGCACTGGTGAGGAGGCCGTGCCGATTGCTGAAGGGAGTGGTCGGCGAGAGTTGGCGGAGTGGGTCGCTTCGCCTCGCAACCCACTGACCGCGCGGGTAATTGTGAATCGGATCTGGCAGTGGCATATGGGCGAAGGGCTGGTGCGAACGCCCAACAATTTTGGGCTGCTCTCTCAGCCGCCGAGTCATCCCGAGTTGCTGGACTGGCTGGCAGCGAAGT
>CAIUHT010000319.1 GCA_903898975.1 uncultured Planctomycetaceae bacterium | reverse complement strand
TGAGAAACTCTGCCGGGGGCCGCGTTACAAAGTCCGCTTCCAGGTCGTGCCGGCGCAGCACCGCCCCCGAGGGGCCAACCGCCGTTGTCTGATGCAGGTACCGCCCTTCGACATACGCGGCCAGCGCGGCCCGCCCCGCAGCGTTGCCCGCGGGATTGTCCAACTGCACGCAGCAGGTGATGTGCACCTTGTTGACCCGGATGTCGTTTGCCCGCAATGCCGCCAGAGATTCGCCAATCGACTCGAACTCCACCGCCTGGTGGCAGACGTCGTAGCAGACACCCAGGTAGCGCTGCACGGGTTCCGTCAGGCCCCGCCGCGCCGCCGCCTGCCGCAGTTCGGCGAAGAACGCGATGGTCTCGGGAGTTGTTTCCAGCACGCACAGGGGCTCGGGCTCAATGGCCAGGCGGATGGTCCGCCCCGTGGTTTCCTCGAGGGCCTGCAGGTGTTCAGACAGTGTCAGCAGCTGAGCGATGCAGGCCGCTTGAAAGTCCTCCCGCAGCGCAAGCGCCTTGAAGCCCAGGGGGACCGTCGAGATGCTCCCCTCGCCCCCCGGTGGCAACAGCCGGGCCAGCACGCGGGCGCAATCGAGCGTGTATTGCAGGCGCGCCGGGTCGGTCCAGTCGGGCAGGTAGACCTGCTCCTTGACCCGCTCGGAATGGAAATCGCCGTAGGGAAACGCGTTCAGCGTGTAACACGGCAACTCCCAGTTGGCCAGTGTCTGCACGAACTCCTCACAGACGGCGGGCGAGCCCAGCATTTCCCGGATGACCGGAGCCGAGAGCCACAGCCCCGCCGAGATGGGGCGGCCGACACGGCGGCCCACGGGGAGAGTGACCTGTCTCAGGCCCGAGAGAACCTCGGCGACACTGCGGCCAGGATGAACGTTGGTGCAATAGCCCAGTGGCAGAGTGGAGAACGACATCGAGGCGAGACCAGGCCGGGGCAGGGGGGAAGGCGAGAGAGCCGAACGCGGCGTGAGAGGCGATGAAGCGACCGGCGGCCAACAGGGGCGACCCGCGACAGGGCAGGTCACCCTCCTGGCATCCATCGCGACCGGTCGCGATGACACCGAACGACAGCTGACAGCTGCCAGCGAACGGCTGACGGGGAACGCAAACCAAGGGCCTGTCCGGGGCGCGAAGATTCGCGGTCGGCCAGGGGGATCAACGCAGGTGTCGGGAGACTTCTGAGCGGTGAGAACCGGGGCTTATGAACTGGGGGCTTAACGAGTGTGGGGCGGGCAGCGCGGGGAGGGACGCCAGGCGAGTGGGCGATGGGGCACCGGGCGGCAGTACGGGGCCGGGAGTACCGGGTTCGATCGGCGGGGGAGATCGACCGGCGATCCCCGGTTTCGCGTCGTGGTCCGCCTTGCTCAGCTCCGTTCGTACTTGGGGATGGACGGTTCGGGAACTTCAACCAGCAGGCGTTCGATAATGTCTTCCGAGCGGAGGTTCTCGGCCTGCGCCTGAAAGTTGGTCGAGACGCGGTGCCGCAGCACAGGGACTGCGACCCGCCGGACATCGCGAATGGTGATCCCCGGTCGACCATCCATCGCCGCCACGGCACGGGCCCCCGCCAGCAGATACTGCCCGGCTCGCGGGCCCGCTCCCCAGTCGACCAGTTCCTTCACGAACTTGGGGGCCGACGGATCGGCGGGCCGGGTGGCCCGCACCAGCCGGGCGACGTAGTTGATTGTGAGCGGCGTGGCCTGGATCTGGCCGATCTGTTTCTGCAGATACTGGATCGCCTTGGCCGAGAGGACCTTGCGGACCTCGGGGCGTTCAGCAGAACCACTGCCGGCGAGAATCGCCTCTTCCTCGTCGAGGGTGGGGTAGTCGACCTTGATGTTGAACATGAAGCGGTCGAGCTGCGCTTCGGGGAGGGGGTAGGTTCCCTCCTGCTCAATCGGGTTCTGGGTGGCGATGACGAAAAACGGCTCGGGCAGCGGATAGGTGGTCTGCCCGATCGTCACTTCGTGTTCCTGCATCGCCTGCAGCAGGGCGGCCTGGGTCTTGGGCGGGGTCCGGTTGATTTCGTCGGCCAGCAGCACGTTGGTGAAGACGGGGCCTTCGACAAAGCGGAAGTGCCGCTTCCCCGCCTCGGCCTCTTCCAGCACATTGGTCCCCGTGATGTCCGAGGGCATCAGGTCGGGGGTGAACTGGATGCGCTTGAACCGCACATCGAGGATGCGGGCGATGGTGCTGACCAGCAGCGTCTTGGCCAGCCCGGGGACCCCCACCAGCAGGCAGTGACCACCCGTGAAGATGGCGGCGAGGATCTGTTCGATCACCGCATCCTGGCCCACGATGACCTTGTGGAGTTCCTCGGTCATGAGGTCCCGGTGTTTGCGGAATTTTTCCAGGAACTCGTCGAAATCTCGCTGTTCGGGGGGCAAGGGAGAGTTTCCGGAGCAAAGCGGGAAGGGGGGGCCAGGAGGGCGTATTCTAAACCCGAGTCGCCAGACCCGCTACCGGCCTGAGAGTCGAAGAGTCGGTTCGGCCCATCTCCACCGGCCCAGGAATTCACCACGCTCAAGGCGAATCACCGGGCCCCGGTGCGAGGCTCGGCCGTCGAGGTCCCGCAGTCTGGCGTCCCTCAGTCGAGGTCCTGCGATCATGG
>CAIUHT010000318.1 GCA_903898975.1 uncultured Planctomycetaceae bacterium | reverse complement strand
CCGCGTGTGGGTCCGTTACGCCGACTGGCGCGAGCAGACCGAACGCTTCCAGGTGAAGATCGAGCAGCCTGGGGAGAAACCGTGGGAGGGACGGTACGGCGAACAGCCCGCGATCGAAGAAGACAACGAGATCAAGCTGTATTTTGGCTGGGCGTTTGGCTGGCAGGGGCTGGATGTCTCTTTGAAGCGCGGTCCGGCGACACTCAGCCTGCTCTCGACCACCCGCGACCCGCAGCCCCGCCAGATTGACGTGGTGGTGCTGACCACCGATGTCGATTACCGCCCCCTGGTGAAAGACCGGCCCCCCTCGGCGACGTGGCAGGTGCTGGATGGGTATCGACGGGGGATCCCGGCGAATCTTGAACCCCTGGCCCGCAGGGTCCCCGTGGGGAACGCCCCCGCGGGTTTCGAACCGCACCCGGCGTGGAAGCTGAAAACCTTCCGCGATGCCGGGTTCCTGTACCTGTGGAACGTCTCGCACACCAAGCCTGCCGAGACGTGGCTGGGCGACCAACCCAACCGCGTGAAGTTCCCCTACAACATCGCCGACGCGGCGGTCCGGACCGAGTTCGAAAAGAAATACGGGGGCCGGGACGATGTGCCGATTTTCTCGGACAAGCGGATTGTCCCGACGTTCCACGGCTCGGGAGCGGGGGTCTTCGCGACCGATCCGCAGACGGGCGAGGTGCTGGAGGGGGGGCAGAAGTTCGCGAAGTGGCTCGACGCGAACCCCCAGCGACCGTGGGCGATGATGATGAACTATCACCCCGACACCCCGATTGGCGAGAAGGGGGTGGCGCTGTTCCAGAAGTATCGCGATCGGTACGTGGGGAACATCGCGGGCGAGAGCCTCGGCTATTTCTACCCCGACGTGGCGAAGATGAAGGGGGCGACGGGAGGGGCGACCACCCGCCGGCAACTGGTCGAGTCGTTCACCCCCCTGACACTGGAAGGGAATCGCGAGAAGTATCGCAAGGTCTATGGCCGGGATCTCGACGCGAACCCGTACAGCGATGTGATCTCTTGCCTGTCGGTGGGGAACATCGTGTTCATGCCGCTGTGCGCCGACTGGGGAGCGAAGACCATTGGCTACGAATCTTCGGCGGCGACCTCGTCGGTGCTGCCGATGCGGTGGGCGTTCATGCGGGGAGCGGCCCGGCAATGGGGGAACCTGACGGCGACCTACCGCAGTTGCAACTTTGGCGACGCCAGCACAATTTTCAGCGACACGCAAAGTTTTTCGGCGGCGAAGAACATTTACGACAACTACTACAGCGTGTTCAGCGGCGCGGGAATGACCTGGTACAAGTTCGACATCTGGTACCAGTACATGGCCGGCGCGTCGATGTTCTACCACGAACAGGGCTTTGACGAATTCTGGCAGCCCGGGGGGACGACCGCCGCGGGGCTGCACGAGGTGCAGCTCTCTCCCAAGGGGAAGCTGGTCGATCGGTTTCTGCGGCTGACGGCTGCCGAGCCCGACCGCGGAACTCCACTGACGCCCGTGGCGTTCCTGGTCGATCATGCGCACGGCTGGGAGCCGGCGCCGTTCTGGCCCAACAGCTTCAAGAACTGGCATGGGCACCAGGACCGCTTTCTCTTCGGCGACCACGAGCGGATGCTCGAGCAGTTTTTCTGGACCGCCTGGCACCCAATTGGCCCCGAAAGCGAAAAGCCCATGACGGGGACCAACGAGGTGAACGTCCCGGGCGTGTTTGGCGACATCTTCGATGTGATCTTCGCCTACCCTGACGCGGCGAAGTGGCGGACCATCGACACCTATCCCGTGGTGATTGTGGCGGGTGACATTGAGCTGACAGCGGCCGAGGGGCAGCGACTGGCCCAATACGTCGCCAACGGCGGGACGCTGCTGGTGTGCGATGCCCACCTGACGGGGCCGGGACTGGCGGCGTTGAATCTCCCCGCGGCCGGGGGGGTGGCCGAGACCGCGGGCTATCGCTGGCTGGGCCGGCCCGAGGTGCACCCGTCGCAGCTGTACCGCTATCGCGAACTGACGCCGGGAACGGAGCCGTTCCGCGCGCTGGGGACCACCCCCGATGGCAAGTGTTTCTGTGCGGCGATTGACCGGGGGGCGGGACGGGTGGTCTACCTGTCGCTGCCGAGGGGGCTGGGGGTCGACAAGTCGGCACACCCGGTGGTGGCCCGGCTGTTCGCGCATCTCTCGCGGGGGTTGCTCCCCGTCGAGGTGGCGGGCGAGGTCGAGTGGCTGGTGAGCCGGTCTGGGACCGGTTGGCTGGTGACGCTGCTGAACCCGGCGGGGCAGCAGAAGCCGCAGCAGGGGATCACGGCGACAAACTACCGCGAAAACCGCGAGGTGACCGTGCGGGCCCGGGTCCCCATCACCACCGTTCGCGACCGACTGTTGCCGAGCGACGTGCTGAAGGTCGACGCGGGCGAAGTGCGGCTGACAGTCCCGGCGGGAAGCGTGAGGATCCTGGAGATCAAGTAGCGGCGCAGCGGAGCGAGTCGAGAGGTGAGAGGCGAAAGACGAGAGGCGAGTTTTGGGATGCGGGGGTTCCCGGGAATCTTGAGGGAGGCAGAGTGATGGCTGGCTGCCGTTGGGGATACCTGTGGGTGGTGGCGCTGTGCTGCGGGGCGGGGATGGCCCAGGGGGCACCGCCGTGGCTGAAGTCGACCGCGCACGCCATTCCAAAAGAGACGACGACCGAGGGGAGTGGGTACTTCTCGATTCTCGAGGGGCAGGATCGGCGGATTTATATCGGCGCGGCGAAGTACGGGTTCAACGCCTACCTGGTGGGCTTCGACCCGAAGACGCAGAAGATGTCGATCGCCGTCGACTGCATGCGCGAGATTGGCTCAACCGCGCAGGGCTTCGCCGCACAGGCGAAGATTCATACCCGCAACAACCTGGGGGAGAGCGGCCGGCTTTACTTCGGCACGAAGCAGGGGTATCCGAAAGAGGGGGAGCAGCGGAGCGACTACCCGGGGGGTTACCCGATGGTCTACGACCCGGCGACGGGCAAGACGCGGGTGTATCCGATTCCGGTGCCCCAGCAGGGAGTGATCAGCATCACCCCCGATGAATCGCGACACGTGGCCTACCTCAGCACCTGCGATGACGCCCGCCCCGTCGAGAGCACGCACTTCATGATTCTCGACCTGGCAACGGGGCGGTACCGCGACCTGCTCGACTGTCGGCACATGTACGCCTTCATTGTGGTCGACGCGCTGGGACGGGCGTATCACCCGGTGCTGGGGGGCGAGATTGCCCGCTATGACCCGCGGACCGACAAGCTCGAGCGGCTGAAGCAGACAATTGACGGTCAGCCCCCGACCGCCGAGTCGTTGCTCGCCCACCCCGAGAGTCATCCGATCAACTGGGACATCTCCCCCGACCGGCGCACGCTGTGGTCGGTGGCGATGAGTGGCAACGCGCTCTACAGCTACGACCTGTCGGCGAGCGGGGGCGAGACCCTGGCGGGGCGGTCGCATGGTCCGCTGGTCGCGGGGGCGAAGGCAACCGATTGCCGGGCGATGTGCGTGGGCCCCGACGGCACCGTCTGGATGGGGGTGGCGGTGACGCCCGCCGAGGGACCACAATTGCTGCATGTGATCAGCCATCGGGCGGGAGAGACCGGGTGTCGCGATCACGGGCCAATCGCGGTGAGCAATCCACAGTTCACCGAGTTCCAGGATGCCGCGGGGAAAGAGCTGCCGTGGCACCATGGGTACTTCGCCCCCGAGGCGGGCATCCTGGCCCCGCGGTACACCATCATGGGGATCTGTGCCGCCCGCGATGGAACCGTCTACGTGACCACGCTGGCCCCCTTCACCCTGCACGCGCTGCAGATCAAGCGCTGACACCCGCAGGCGGTGCCAGGCGAGAGCAGCGGGGAACGTGCGAATGCGTTTGCACGCCGAGGCGAAAGTCACCCGGTGTGAACAGGGCGGTCGCCATGGATGAAGCCAGACAGCCAGGAGAGTGCGCCATGCTGCCGACCGACAACACGCACGCCATGAACCGCGGCAACCGCAGTCGACCGGCAGGCACTCGACGGGTGCCTGGCTTGGTGAGGCTGGTGCTGTGGTGGGGAGCGTGGTCCCTGCTGGCGGGGTATGGGCTGCCAGCACCTGGGCTGCCAGGACCTGGACTGCAGACTGCGGCCTACGCCGAGGAGCGGCCGGTGCCACGCGTCGCGGTGCTGACCACCGAATGGCGCCAGAACTCGCACGCCGACATGATTGCCGGACGCATCCTGGCCGGGTACGCCCTCGATGGCACGGGGGACTTTCCCCGGCTCAAGATTGCGTCGGTCTACACCGACCAGGTCCCGGCGATCGACACCAGTCGGCGACTGGCGGCCCGGCATGGGGTGCTGGTCTGCGACAGCATTCGCCAGGCGTTGACCCTGGGTGGCCCGAAACTCGCCGTCGATGGGGTGCTGCTGATCGCCGAGCATGGGAATTACCCCGAGAGCCCGAGTGGCCAGTTTCAGTTTCCCAAGCGGCGCTTCTGGGAGCAGGTGCTGGCGGTCTTTGAAGAGAGCGGGCGGGTGGTGCCAGTCTTTCATGACAAGCACCTCGCCGACACCTGGGCCGATGCGGCGTGGATGCTGGCCCAGATCGAGCGGCTGAAGATTCCGGTGCTGGCGGGGTCGTGTGTGCCGCTGGGCTGGCGTGACCCGGCACTCGACACGCCGCGCGGAGAGAAGCTGGACGAGGTGCTGGCGGTCTCTTACCACCGGCTCGACTCGTATGGCTTCCATGGCCTGGAAGTGCTGCAGGCACTGGCCGAGCGACGGGCGGGGGGCGAGACGGGAATCGCCGAGGTCCGCTGCCTGGAGGGAGACGCGGTGTGGCAGGCGGGGCGCGAGGGGTTGTACGACCCGCAGTTGCTGACCGCGGTGCTGGCCCGGTTGAAAGGGCAGCCCATTCCCCCCGGCAAGCCACTGCCGACCCTCGTGACCAAACCGGTGTTGATGCACCTGCGGTACGCCGACGGACTGAAGGGGAACGTGCTGACGCTGAACTACGCGGT
>CAIUHT010000317.1 GCA_903898975.1 uncultured Planctomycetaceae bacterium | reverse complement strand
CAGTTCACCCCCGACCTGCTCCCCAGCGACATCCTCGGGTCGAGCGTCTACCTGCCCAACCGGGGGGAATTCGAGTTCCGGCCAGGGCCGGTCTTCACCAGTGTGCTGCTGGCTGACGAAATCAACCGGACCACTCCCCGCACTCAAAGCGCCCTGCTCGAGGCGATGAGCGAGGGGCAGGTCTCGATCGAAGGCCAGACACATCGGCTGCCCAAGCCGTTTTTCGTCATCGCCACCCAGAACCCCTATGAGTTCGAGGGAACCTATCCCCTCCCCGAAAACCAACTCGACCGGTTCACCCTCTGCATGGAGGTGGGCTACCCCAGCCGGGAAGCCGAGAAACAGGCGCTCACCCTCCACCGGCAAGGCGAACCGGTCGAAGACCTGAAACCAGTCGTCACCCAGGCGCAGTTGCTGGCGATCCAGCAGGAGGTGCGACAGGTCGCTGTGGAAGAGTCGCTGCAGAACTACCTGCTCGACCTGATCGAGGCGACCCGCCGGCATGAACAGTTGAGCCTGGGACTCAGCACCCGCGGAGCCCTGACCCTCTACCGCGCCTGCCAGGCCTGGGCCAAGGTCGAAGGCCGCGACTATCTTGTCCCCGACGACGTCAAGCGGATGTTCCCCAGTGTGGTCGCCCACCGCGTGCTCTGCCGGGGGTCGATCCGCCTGGGCCAACGCACCCGCGCCCGTGCCATCCTCGAGGAAATCCTCCAGCGGACTCCCGTCCCGCGCTAGGCCGCGACAGCCGACGGCGTTGCCCGTGCCCGCAGTTCAGCACGACACCGGCCATCGCGGGCGATGCCTCGCCCCGGCGATTCTGATACCGCGGAGTCTGCCTCAGATGTCTCGTTTCTCCCGCCGTGACTGGTTGACCCACTGCGCCGCCGGCTTCGCCTGGACCTCCACCTCTTGGGCCGGCTCGCAACCGCCCGCCTCTCCCGGCACAGTCCCAGCGGGCACAGTCCCGGTGGGCTCGGAGCGGGCTGGGGCGGTGGCGGCGCAAGGGGCCGACCCGGCTCGGCCCCCCATGCCGGCCGCTGGGGTGCAGGAACCGGGCCCGGGGCCGGGTTCGCAACAGACCCGCGAGATTTCTCCCCGCGACGCCGCCGAGTTGCAGCAGGCGCTCTTGCGAGCCGCTGGATCCGGAGACACCCTGCGGGTCGCCACCCCTCGCTCGCTGCTGCTGCCCCTGCGGGAAGACCGGGTGGGCAGGCACGCCGAAATCTCCCGGCACGCCCTGCTCATTCCCGAGGGAGTCCGGCTGGATCTGAATGGGTCGACCCTGGGGCTCGAGTTGCGCGCCAACGGGCATGGCGTGCGGCTCTCAAACGACTCGGCGATCCGCCACGGGACCATCGAGATTGTCGCCAGTGAAGGGAAGGGGTCGCAGGCGTGCTGGCACAGCGCGGTCAGCGTCGGGGCTCCGTATGGCGACGGGGGGACCCCCGACCAGCCCGGGCACTTTGTGCGGGTGGCTCACTGGGAGGCCGCCGACCTCACCATTCGCCAGCCCTTCCCCGCGGCAGGCATTCAGCTGATGTCGGAGGCCAGTTGGGGTGCGTTGCGACGCATCACCATCGCCGACTCGAAACAGGCGCTGTTGGGGATCGGGATGGACTGGGGCTCGGTTGGGCCGGTCAATTCGGCGGATGAGCAATTGCCTCTGATGCGCCGCCTGTGGGAACGAGGGGAGATCCAGACCACGCATCCCCACGATGTGCTGGTGGAGGACCTGCGGGTCGGGCGACTGGGCCGGCAGCAGGATGGGAATGATGCCGGGCTGCGTTGCTCGGCCTGCCACCGCATCACCGTCCGCCGTCTGCACGTGGTGGAGGCGGGCGTTGCGGTCGCACTGTTTGGCGGAGACCTGGGCTACGAATTCGCCCGTCCCGACCAGCGGGACGAGGCGCATCGCGGGTATGATCTGGCCGGGGTCAGCATCGAGCGCGCGACCCTCTTCGGCATCGTGCTCAACGGTCTCGCCGACAATGTCTGGCGAGCCCGCGAACGCCAACTCGACACCCCCCGTCTCGATCCGACTCAGCCGGGGCTGGTCGAGCCCCGCCTGCGGGACGTGCGCCT
>CAIUHT010000316.1 GCA_903898975.1 uncultured Planctomycetaceae bacterium | reverse complement strand
CGCCTCGTCGCGCAGCCGCTCAGCCTCGGCCCGCGCTTCCTCCAGCAGCAGGCTGGCGTCTGAGACATCGTGGGCCGGGCTGGACCCATACCCAGTTCCGTTTCCTGGCCAGGAATGCGGCGGCGGTGCCGGGGCGGCAGGCGTGGCCAGCCCACCCCCCTTGATGACACGTGCGGTCGTGCGCAGCAGGTTCATGTCAGATCCTCATGCGGAGGGGCGGAATGACCCGCCGGGCCACCCGGACGACGTCCGCGGTACCGCAGCGGAGCGAGTCGTTGGGCAATGGCCCGCTGGGCGGCGTCCACATCGCCCAGTCGCACCGGCCCGAGCTGAGACCCCGCCGCCGTCAAACCCTGGGCATCGCCGGCGGTGAGCGCGTGCGTCAACTTGGCGACCAGCGACACCTCGGCCCCCCGCAGCGCGACCGCCCAGTGTTCGACGTCGAACTGCGCAAACAACTCGCGCAGCGAATTGTCATCCAGCATCGCCAGATCGGTGAACGTCGATTCGGGAACAGCCCCGCCGGTCGGCCCGGGCACCGCCGGTGTCGGGCGATACGGCAACGCGCTGGAACCGGAACGAACATCGAAACGTTCACCACCCGCCTGCTGGGGCCGGCGGTCGATGGGCTGTGAACCCCCAGGACGCTCTGCCGGAGGTGGCGGGCTCATGTGGCGGGCCAGGTGGCGCAGCTGGGGCACCGGCGGCGTGGAGTGCGCCGCATGCGGTACCAGGAAGGGAGCCGCTGCCTGACTGTGGGGGGCCACACCGGAAGTGCCCATTCCAGCCATACCCGACCCCGCAGTGCCGAGTGGATGCGTCGCCCTCACCTGCCGCACCTGCCGCAGTCGGGTGGCCAGTGTCGTCGCGAGCTGCTGCAGCACCGCCGGGGCGGGTTGTTCCAGTGCCGTCATGCGCCGCACCACATCGAGCCGGTTCGCCGCCGGCATCATCCGCAACACGAATGACGACTGGGCCGGGGGCAACTGCGAGAGAATGACCGCGATCGTCTGCGGCTGTTCCTCCTCCAGCAGTTCGTGCCACTCTTCGGCCGAGCAGTCATGCAACTGGGTGAAGCTGGCCGCCGGAGGTGCGGGGGAGTCGGCACCCGAACCGCGTGCCCCCCCCGACAGGCCCCCCGTTCCCCGCGGTGGGCGAATTGAATCGAGATCGAACCCGGTCGCCTGTTCTTCGTCGGCATCCCGCTCGTGCCGACTGCGACGACGAACCGTCCGCGCGAGTTCCGACTGGTGCGACTCGCCCGGCACTGCACGGATAGCCGCTGCCGCCTCGTCATCTCCAGTGTCGCCCGCTGTACCTGTCGCGGCGGCGGCAGAGACAGATCGGTTGCGAGGCTTCGCCGCAACGGGGGTCTCCCCCTCAGCACGTTCGCCGTTGTGAGCCTTCCCCGGCTGGGCCGACCGCGACGTCGCCGGGGGAGAACCGCTCGCGGCCTCACTGGCCGACGATTCGCTGGCAACGGTCGTGTCGGGGGAAGCGACAGCTGCCTGTTTGCGCCGGCGACGCAGCGCCAGCAGGGTCACGCCGGCCAATCCCGAGATGGTTCCCGCCCCCCAGGGCCACGCCCGCCGCCAGTCGATCGCGGTGAGGTAGCAGGTGATCTGGTTCGACCAGACATCGTCCCCGGCAACTTCGTCTTCGTGAAAGGTGACCGTGACAAATTCGCGGGCGGGGACCCGCGGACCCAGTTGCAGTTCCTTCCGGACCAGTTGTTCCACCTTGCGGCGAACATCGATGCGGGACCGTCGCGGCTTGCCGGTGACTCCCTCGGCT
>CAIUHT010000315.1 GCA_903898975.1 uncultured Planctomycetaceae bacterium | reverse complement strand
TGCGCGGCTGGGTCCAGCAGGGCGGAGCGGGTTGGGTGCTGATGTTTCTGCTGGGCTTTCAAGAGTTCGAACTGGCCACCCGGCTGGGGCGACCCGCCTGGACCGCATGGCTGATCGACGCTCTCGCTGCCGGTGTGCCTTGGCACGACTGCCTGACGCGCCTGCTGCTTCCGGTGGCCCTCCAACTGACGCTGTTGGTGGGGCTGGGGTGGGTGACGCCTCGGGCGGCGAGTGGCGGCGGACAGTTCCGCCAGCAGTCTCCCGCTCCGTCGCGGATGACCAGTTGGCTGGCGTGGGGAGCGACCTTGTGGGGGGCGTGGTGGATTGTCGGCTTGCCCTTGGGCTCGCTGCTGCGCGATGCCGGCCGGGGCACCACCGCCCTCCTCAGACAACCAGCCACCTTGCGCCTGCTGTTGAAAGAGTCGACAGTCGGCTGGCTGGTCTCGGGTCTCGCCGGTCTGGCGGCGCTGGCCGTAGCGGACTGGTTCTTGAGGGGGGGGCGTCGTGGTTCGCGGCAACGCGCTCGCCTGGTTCCCCTCTGGCTGGTCCCCGGGCTGTTGGGCAGCCTGGCTCTGGCACTGGTTGTGATGCGGGCGACCGGGGGAGTGGGGGGTAGCGGGTTGGGGCGCACGGTTATCCCCTGGGGGCTGACGACGGTTCTCTGGTTGCTGCCCCGGGCCGCGTGCCTGGTCGTCCTGGCCGGGCGGTGGATCTCGCCCCAGGCGGTCCACATCGCCCGGCTGCTACGGGGCCGCCCGGGAGACTGTCGGACCGGGGAGGGCGACCGGCTGCTGTTTCGCCACCTGTGGCTGGGTCGCTACTGGCTCTGGTGCCTGTTGTGCCAGATGGCGTTTTTCGAACTCCCCCTGGCGCAGCTGCTGGCTCCGGCGGGAATGGCGTCGGCGCCCGTCAGTTTGTATACTCAAATGCACTATGGACGGGCGGACGTACTGTCGGCAATGACCGTGTTGGTCCTGAGCAGCTCGATCGTCTGTTGTGGGCTGGCAGGTCTGGCATTGATGCTTTCGCGGCCTTGGATCGAGCGATGAACGGGTCCCTCTGGAAGCTCCACGACGTGACCCTCGGGCCGCCCGGTCAGGCCCGCTTGCGGCGTGCGTCGGGAGAGATTCCGCGAGGGATCACCGCGGTCATGGGCCCCTCGGGTGCCGGCAAGTCGTCGCTGCTGGAACTGCTGGTCGGTTTCGAAATCCCTGCAGCGGGCCGACTGGAAACAGCCCCATCCACCGACGCGACCCGACTGCCTGTCTTTTGGTCGCCCGGTGCGGAGGGGCTCTGGCCCGAACTCTCAGTCCGCGAGCACCTGCGGCGAGTGGCTCCGGCGGGAACGCCCGCTGCCGAAGTGGACCGGCTCCTGGAGCTCTTCGATCTGCAGGGGGTTTCGGGACGGCGACCGGGTGAACTGTCTCTCGGGGAAGCGGGGCGGACCTGTCTCGCGCGGGCCTTGGCCAGCCAGGCCGAAGTGCTGGTGCTCGACGAGCCACTGGCCCATGTCTCCCCAAGTCAGCGGGTCGCCTGCTGGAAACGGGTTTTGGGGGAACTGCAACCCGGTCAGTCGCTGGTCTACGCGACCCACCAGCCCGAGCTGGTGTTTCCCTGGGCCGAATGGGTGCTCTGCCTGGAGGGGGGTTGCATCACTCACCAGGGGGTGGCCGCAGAGTTGTACGCCAGCCCGCCCACCCAGGATCTGGCTTGGGCGCTGGGCCCGACAAACTGGTTCGAGACTCCCTCCGATCGCGGCCTGTGGCTGACCGCCGCGGGGCGAACCAGCGTGCGTCCCGCAGAACTGCGAGTCGAAGAGGCCGAGCAGGGGCCGCTCGAGGTGCTGGAGTCCCGGGCGCTGGTCGGTATGCACGAGGTGGTCTTGCGGCATCAGGCCACGGGAGCCGAGCGGGCGGTGCTGGTGGGGCAGACGGCGGTCCCCGGGCGGGGGGTGCGGGCCCGGCTGACTTCGCTGGCGTGGCTGTTGGCGTTGTGCCTGCTGTGGTCGGGCTGTGGAGAATCGGCGGCGGGGCAGGGGGGTGCCATCCCGCAGACCACCAGTTGGGTGCTGCCCCCCGAGGGAATGCGGATTCCAGCCCCCCGTGCCCTGCACGCGACCGACAGCGAGGTGCTGGTGCTCGACAATGCCGGGCGAGCCCTGGTCTATGACCTCCAGGGCCAGTTGCAGCGAACCTGGTGGATGCCCGAGTACTCGGTTGGACGTCCCGAGAAAATCTGCCAGTTACCCGACGGTCGACTGGCGGTCGCCGACACCCACTACCATCGCGTGATGCTGTTCGATGCCACAGGCCACGAACTGTCGCGCTTGGGTGGCTACGGGCACGAACCGGGGCAGTTCGTCTTTCCGGTGGCGGTCGCCTGCGACAGTGCGGGCAACCTTTACGTGGGCGAATACGGCGGCAACGACCGGGTGCAGAAGTTTGATCGCGATGGGGGCTGGCTGTGCAGCCTGGGGAGACCGGGGACCGATCCCGGGTGCTTCCAGCGGCCCAGTGGGCTGGTCTGGCGGGCGGGGCGGGTCTACGTGGTCGATGCCTTCAACAATCGCGTCCAGGTTTTTGCCGATGACGGGCAGTTCCTTGAAGTGCTGGGAGACCGGCTTCCGTCGGGCGCGCCCGAATTGCTCTATCCGTATGACATCGCATTCGGCCCCGGCGACGACCTGTTCATTGCCGAATACGGGGCAGGGCGGGTCACCCGGTTGTCGCTCGAGGGGCAACTGCTGGGGCGTTTTGGGTCGACCGGCCACGGCACGGGGCAGTTGCAGACCCCCTGGGGGCTGACCGTCGATCGCGCTGGACAGGTTTGGGTCGCCGATACGGGAAATCGGCGGATCGTGCGGTTCCATCCCGATGAGGTCCGCCCATGAGCCAGGGAACGTCTCGTCGCGGCCCGATGGGGTCGTCGGTCCGCGGTGGCCGGCTGAGCCAGCTCTGGGCCACTCTCCGCCGCTACCTGTGGCCCATTCCCCGCCAGACACCGCACTGGACCGCCTGCTGGCCACTGGTGCTGTTCCTGGCACTCTTCGGACTGACCTGCTGGTTGCTGGAACGCCGCGGGCTGGTGCTGTTCGCGAACCCCAAGTGGTTCGCGCTGCTGTTGTGCACTCCCTGGATCTGGTGGCTCTCGCTGGGGGGCTACGCGGGCTTGAGCGGCTGGCGCGCGACAGCGTCGCTGTTGGCGCGGTTGCTGATGGTCGGGTTGTTCGCCGCGCTGCTGGCCGAGCCCCGCGCGGTCAAGAGCAGCCAGGAGCTGGCGGTCATCTACGTGGTCGACGTCTCCGACTCGGTGGGCGACTTCGTGCAGCAGCAGGCGTTGCAGCTGGTCGCCCGCGACGTGGCGGGCAAACCACAGACCGACCTGCTGGGGCTGGTGATCTTCGGGGGGAACGCCGCGGTCGAATTCCCCCCGCGGCAGACCCTGCCGATGGATGGCGAGAACATCACCGTCAATTCGCTGGTCGCCCGCGACGCGACAAATGTCGAACAGGCGCTGTCGCTGGGGGCGGCGATGCTGCCCGAAGACAAGCTGGGCCGGCTGGTGCTCATCAGCGACGGCGTCCAGACCGAGGGGAACCTGGCCTCAGTGCTCGACGATCTCAAGGCCCGCGGAATCCAGGTCGATGTGCTTCCGGCCCAGTACGATCTGAAAGACGAAGTCTGGCTCGAGCGGCTGGAACTCCCGCAGCTGGTCAAGCAGGGAGAGACCTACGAGGCGGGCGTGCTGCTCTCTTCGATGACGCCCGGCCGCGGGGTGCTGCGACTGCAGGAGAACGGGCGGGAGATCAGCCGGCAGGAGATTGAGTTCCCGTCGGGCAAATCGAGGTATGTCTTCCCGCTCGAACTGCGGAGCGCCGGGTACTACGAGTATACCGCCACGATCGACGTCTCTCCCGAGCGGGATCGCATCCAGCAGAACAACCGGGTGGTGAATTCGCTGTTCCTCGAGGGCGAGCGGAATATCCTGGTGGTCTACGACGAGGCGGGCGATGTGCGGGACCGGCAAGACCTGGTTGCCGCCCTGAGGGCCGATGGCAAGCGGATTGTGGAAGAGATCCCGGCGTCGGAGCTCGACCGGGTCGCCATGGGCTTGATGGACCACGACTGCATCATCTTCTGCAACGTCCCCACCGACAGCTTTGACCCGCAGCAGCTGCAGGCGGTGCGCGACGCGGT
>CAIUHT010000314.1 GCA_903898975.1 uncultured Planctomycetaceae bacterium | reverse complement strand
GGGTCTCGCAGGCTCTTCAGCACGCTCCGCAACGGTTTCCGCCGGCCAATCAGGTCTCCCACCGACAACCCCGGCACCACGCCCTCGGGCGTATGGATCGGCGGTCGCTTCAACGGTTGTGCGTTACCCCCATAGACCACCAGGGGCTGATCCTCTCCCGCAAGATAGAGCGTCGCGGTCGCGTGCTCGGGCCAACTGGGTGCCGCTCCCCGTGCTTCGGCGTCGCGACGCGCTTGGTCAACCGCTCGTCGCGCCGCAGCGAGGGCGCGACTGGGGAGCGGCAACTCGGGTCTTGAGAGTTTGGCGTAGAACGCCGCGGCCAAATCGGTGGCGTACTGGTCACTCACCGCCGCCTGCATGGCGACCACGGCGGGAACACCCGCACGCAAGAGCGCGACCGCGAACCCCGCTGTCTGCTCGCTGCCGACCGCCGTATGGCAGGCATTCAGAAACACCAGCGGAACCCGCTTGTTTGCGTCCCGAAGTTGCTGAACCAACTCCGCTGGAGAGGTCGGCACCGCCCCTCCCTTCTCGTCCTCGAGTTCCAGCACACCGGCATTGCCGTGACAGCTCAGGTGCAGCACGTGGAAATCATCTTCGTCGAGCGCTTCCTGAATGAATTTCGGCCCACCCACCTCCAGAAACCGGACCTCACAACGCCCCTTCGACTGTGGCTCCTGGACCGCATCGAGAATCTGCTGCAATTCGCGCTCGTAGTCGAGCACGCTCGAATTGGTCTCTCCTTCGTCGGGAGCGCCGACCGCCACCAGGACCTTGAGCGGGTGCGGCAGTGCGTCGGTTGTCGAAAGACTGGCTGGGCGCGTGCCGCCCGGTGTGCGCCAGAAATCGACATTCGGCTTCAGCGCGATTCGGCTGCCATCAGGCAGTTGCAGCAACTCGAACGGCAATCCCAACAGCTGCGGGGAGGTCGCCTGGCACACCACCTCAATGGCGGCCCCCAGCGGTGCTCCGTCGATCAACGCCGCGAGGGCCTGGTCGGACTCGACGGGGAGACAGAGTGCCGAGAGTTCGCGGGCCAGTTCCTCCTGTTCGCGCCTCGCCTGGGCCAGGGAGATGTTCGCGGCATCACGCAACAGCGCCCCGCGCGGGCCACCGCGAAACTCGGTCACCCGCTTCACCAGGGACTTCGGCAACTCGCTGACAACCGGCCCCTCAAAGACCGCGGCCCCCATCGTGACCACCGCCTGGACTCCCCCCACTGGCACGTCGTTGAGCGCGATTGTCACGCGGTGACGAGGGTGTGTGACCAGGGTGCCCAACTGAGGTTTCGCCGGCGGTCGATTGAGGATCGCGTCAACAATCCCCTCGATATCGTCGATGCCACGGCGCGCCAGGGGCCGGATCAAGGGCGGAAGTTTCACCCCGGGTTCAAGCAGCACCGGGATGATCCGCTTCTGCTCTTCCACCTGGGCCCACAGCAGACAATTCCACTCCGCCTTCATCCACGGGCTGGTCTCATGGTGCTGCGAAAACAGCACGACGGCCGCTTCGGCCTGGTCAAGAGCCGCGCTCAAATAAGCGACCACCTGGTCGCCCGCAAGCACTTCCCAATCGTCGAACGAAACGTCAATCCCCCGCTCGAGCAAGGCAGCGGCAAAAACACGAACCCGTTCTTTGTCGCGCGACGAGTAACTGACGAATACTTTCATGGCTCTCGACCCAAGGAAACCGACCCCGCGAATCGACTCTGTTTATACCGGGCGCGCTGCTCGGGAGACAAATAACACCCCAGCCAACCGCTTGCTCGACTCTCGCGGGCTCCCGCTTGTCGGCCACGCCGCCCCTCGAGGCCTCTCGAATCACACCGCTGCGAGCGGCCGCTTCACTCGGCCACTCGCGGGCTATTGCGACTGGCCTGCGGCGGTTTCCGCCAGGCACATCAGCGACGTGCCGGGCCAGGTCGCCGGGAGCAGGCTCGATTCCAGGGCGAAGCCGAGACCCAGGGCCTGGTGCAGCGGACGCTGCCAGGCCGGGGGGGCGGCGATCTTCACCGCTCGCTGCCGGCCGCTGCCCAGGAGGAGCCGCGCGGCGGGGTACAGGGCATGAAAAAAGTGCCGCGTCGCCAACGGACGCAGCCCCGCCGCTGTGAGCTGCTCTTCCAGCACCGCCGCCGTGTACCGCCGCTGGTGGCCGTAGAACTCGTCGTAGTTCGACCACAACTCCGGGTGCGCCGGGACCGTCACCAGCCACCGCTGCACCCCCGGCAGCGACTCCCGCAACCGCCGCAGAAACGCCACCGGGTCGGGCAGATGCTCAATCACATCCAGCAGCAGCACCCCCTGCGGCCGCGCTCGCTCGACGGCGGGCAGATCGCAGACATCGACGCCGGTCAGCACGTGCCCTGCGACCTGGGGCAAGGCCTGCACCGGCGCGAGTTCCACCCCCCGCACCTCCAGCCCCCGCTGCCGCAGAAACTGCAAGACAATCCCCCGGCCGCACCCCACCTCGACCCACTCCCCCGTCAGCCAACCCTGCCGGGCCAGTGCCCGCCACAAAATGCGATTGCGGGCGACCGTCCAGTAGTTGAACTCCACCCCGGGAGGGTAGGCGAGATCGAACTCCTGTTGGTTGAATTCGGTGGGAGGCATCGCAGAGACAGGGGAGGCAGACGTCGAGAGCAGAACCACTGGGAAGGGCCACCGGGAGCGGCCCCTGGGAGGGGATGAGTCTAGCAGTTTCAAACAGTTGATGGAGCTTGCAATTGATGAAATGTAGGAACGCGTGAAGAGGCCGATTTTCCCGGAATTGCTGCTTGTCTCTCGCCCCCCATGGTTATAGACTCTCTTTTACGTTTCGATTGCAACAACAACGACATCACGGCAACCGCTGTCTGTCTTGGGACTGGTCTGCTCGACACCCGGGCGGGCCTGTCGGCTGGTCTCTTCTCCTGGTTTCCCTTCTGGCACCCAGACGCCTTCTCGCACCATGAACCGCCCCGCCCCGCGTCGTCGCCCTGGCTTCACCCTGATCGAACTGCTGGTCGTCATTGCCATCATCGGCATCCTGGTCGCCCTGCTGCTCCCCGCGGTGCAGCAGGCCCGCGAAGCCGCCCGGCGGACGCAGTGCAAGAACAACCTCAAGCAACTCGGCCTGGCCCTCCACAACTACCACGACACCTTCTCGATGCTCCCCGCGGGCTGGATTGGCGTCGACCCCAACACCACCACCGCGTTTGTCGATGGTCCGAACGGCTGGGGCTGGGGGTCGAAGCTGTTGCCGCAACTCGACCAGGCCCCCCTCTCGGGGCAGATCGACTTCCGCCTCTCGATCGCCGACCCGCGCCACACCGAAGTCCGCCGGACCAAGCTCCCGGTCTTCCGCTGCCCCTCCGACACCGGCCCCGATCGCTGGATGATCCGCGACGAGTCGGGGGCCGACCTGGTGGAGCTGAGCACGGGCACCTACGTGGGCACCTTCGGCACTGGTGAGATCGACGCCTGCGAGGGGCTTCCCCCCGGCGTCAGTTGCCCGGGCAACGGGGCGTTCTTCCACAACAGCGCCCTCGGCTTCCAGGAGTTCCGCGACGGCCTGAGCAGCACCTTCCTCGTGGGGGAACGCCGGACCGCCGTCGAACTTGACTGGTTCTCCACCTGGACCGGCTACATTCCCGAGGGCGAAGAGGCCGCCGTGCGGTTGCTCGGCTCAACCGACCACACCCCGAACGACGCCCACATCCACTTCGACGACTTTAGCAGCAACCACACTGGCGGGGCTCACTTCCTGCTGGGGGATGGCTCGGTGAAGTTCATCGGCAGCAACATCGACCTGCGGGTCTACCAGGCGGTCTCGACCCGGGCCGGTCGCGAGGTGGTGGGCGAATTCTAAGCCCGCCCGCCCGGGCCAGCGACAGCCACCCGGGCTCTTCCCCGCTTCGCAGTGGGCACCCCGATTGTTAGAGTCACCCGCAGGCCGGGGGGAACCGTTTCCCTCCGGCCTGCGAACTTGTGCGGCCGCCGTCCGGGCCCCCTGGCAGGGTCGCGGCACCGCCCGGACCGGGGACCCAGGAGAGTGGTGGCGTGGATCTGCAGTTGCGGGGTCGGCTGGCGGTCGTGACCGGTGGGGCCAGTGGCATTGGGCTGGCGATCGCCGAGCGGTTTTTGGAAGAACACGCAGCAGTCGCCCTCTGGGACCTCAGCCCCCGCACGCCGCAGGTCGCCGCGGAACTCGCCGCAAAGACCGGCCTGCCAGTCTCGGGGCACGTAGTCGACCTGACCGACTGGAGCGCCGCTCAGCGGGCCGCCGAGCAGACGGAAGCGAAGCAGGGCGCGGTGGGGCACGTGGTGCACGCGGCGGCGATTGGGTCGGGCAAGTTCGGCTTTCCGTTCCTGAACCTGGCACCTGGCGATTGGCAGCGGTGCCTGGAAGTGAACGTGATGGGGATGGTCCACGCCGCCCACGCCCTGGTCCCCGCGATGCTGCAGCGCCGCGACGGGACGCTGGTGTTCCTGGCGTCGGTCGCCGGCCAGATTGGGTCGCAGACCGACCCGCCCTACAGTGCGGCGAAGGCGGCGAACATCAACTTCGCGCAGTGCCTGGCGAAAGACCTGGCCCCGCACCAGGTGCGGGTCAACACGGTCTGCCCGGGGATGGTGCAGACACCGTTGAACCGCTCGGTCTGGCAGGCCTGGCACGACCAGCAACCACCAGAGAAACGCCGGTCTTATGAAGACTGGGCGGGAGAGAAAGTGCGGAACGTGGTCCCCCTGGGGCGCTGGCAGGAACCGGCCGACATCGCCGACATGGTGGTGTTTTTGTCGTCCCCTCGCTCGCGACAGGTGACAGGGCAGACCATCAACGTGGACGGCGGCTTCGTGATGCACTGGTAGGAGCACGGCCAGCGTCAGCATGGGCTG
>CAIUHT010000313.1 GCA_903898975.1 uncultured Planctomycetaceae bacterium | reverse complement strand
GGGTGAAGGCGATGGCGGACAGCTGTTCCATCTGCGAGCGGGAGAGCTGGAACCCACCGTGCCGGCCGAACGACTCCATGAGCCGGGGGAAGATCGCCTCGACGGCGAAGACTTCTTTCTCGCCAATGCAGAGCAGGTTGTTGTCGTACGCGCAGCCCTTGATGATGCTCTTGGCGGCGTTGTCGGGGCAGGCGGTTTCATCGACGACGACGGGGGGATTCCCAGGGCCGGCGACAATCGCCCGCTTGCGGCTTTCGAGGGCGGCGCGGGCCACGGCGGGGCCACCGGTCACGACCAGCAGGCGGACACCGCGGTGTTCAAAGATGGCCGCGGCGGTCTCGAGCGTGGGCTTCTCGACAATGCTCAGCAGGTTTTCCAGGCCCGTGGCGGCGTGGATGGCGCGGTTGAAGCGTCGCACACCCTCCGCGGCGATGCGGGCTCCCGACGGGTGGGCGTTGAAAACCACCGTGTTGCCCGAGGCGATCATGCTGACCGCGTTCCCCGCCAGCGTGGGGAGCGAGTGGGTGACCGGGGTGATCGCGCCAATCACACCGAACGGGGCGTTCTCGAGCAGCGTGATGCCCTGGTCGCCACTGAAGCAGTCGGTCTTGAGGAACTCGACGCCCGGCACCAGTCGCAGGATCTGGAGCTTTTCGATCTTGTGATCGAGCCGGCCGATCTTGGTCTCGTCGAACTCCAACCGGCCGAGTTCCTCAGCCTGCTCACTGGTGATGCGGCGGATGCAGTCAATCGCCTTGGCGCGGTCGGCGATGGGACGCTGCGAAAGTTTCTGGAAGGCGACATTGGCGGCGTCGACCGCCTGATCGACCGTGGGAAAGACGCCCCAGTCGCCCGATGCCGACCGGGACGAGGCGGACGGCAGGGGAGCCCGGCCCAACTGGGCGAGCACTTCCTGGACAACCTGGCGAATCGCGGTTTCTGTGGCTTGCATGGCGGGTGAAGTGGGTTGTGCGGGAGTCGAGAGTGAAAAACAGACAGGTGACTGGAAGAGCGGGACTCGAACAGCGCGACTGGCCGGCCAGTGATGGGCCGCCCAGTGACGGGCCGAGCCCCAGCAGGGTCAGGGGTTCTGCGAAATGAGGCGACGCTGGTCGAGCAACCAGGTGGTGAGCCGCGACCGGGAGGGGATGCTCCAGATGTGGTGAAGGACGCTCAGTCCGACCAGCAGCAGTCCGAGGAAACTGGGGCTGAGCAAGTACGAGATTGCAGCGGCGAATCCAACGGCTTCCACAGCCACGATCCGGAACACAAGCGCCCCATGGAAGACGCCCAGAAGTGGTCCAGCGGCAAGAGACTGGGCGGAGGTTGGACGGTCGGAAGCCGATTCTGCTGCAGCGTCACTGTTCGGTGACTTCAACACGGCGGCTCGCGCCCGGGCGTTGACTCGGGCCCGGGACCTCACAATCAGACTGATGGCCAGAAACACCGCCGCCTGCCCCAACGGGAGAGCGGCGACCGTCCCAGGCAACAGCCCGGGGGTCTCGGCCCTCTTCAGCCACAGCACGATGGCCATGAAGGCCACCAGGCCACCCACAGTGATGAGTGCGAAAATTCGGCACCGCCGCAGCGCCACATTGATCTCCTGCTGATCCTCGGGAGTCAGCATCTCGTCGGAGTTCGAGAGATTCATGGTGGCGATGCGGGGAAGGGTGACGGGGACGAGGAGAGTGGGACGGAGCGACTGTTACGAGGTGATGGGATAGAGTCGACTCTGGAGGCAGCAGGCCGGAACGATCCGGAAATTGACAATGACTTCTACTTCTTGGCGTCGAAAACGGTTTTTCCGAACGCCTGCACGTTGTCGACGATGCCAATGATCGCGGCATCGACCGGGAGCGTCTTGGTCTCCGGGGTGTAGCGGGCGCTCGAGCCCTGCACGCACAGCACGCACTCCCCTTCCCCGGCACCGACCGTGTCGACCACCACAAACGACCGACCGGTGGGCTTCAGGCTGGACTGGTCTTTCTCGTCGATACGGAGGGGTTCGACGAGGAGCAGTTTCTGCCCCACCATCGAAGGGACCTTCTGGGTCGCGACCAGGCTGCCGGTGATTCGTGCAATGAACATCGCTGATTCCCTGTCAGTGGATTCCTGCCGCCGCCAGGGCCTCGACCGACTGCCGGGCCACCACAATCTCTTCATTCGTGGGCAACACCCACGCCTGCACCCGACTGTGATCGGTCGAGATGCGGGCTTCGCCCTTCGCCGCTTCGTTCTTGGCCGGGTCGAGTTCGAGCCCGGCCCATTCCATGCCGCGGCAGACCTCCCGACGGACCCAGCGACTGTTCTCGCCGATGCCACCACTGAAGACGACGGCGTCGGCTCCACCTAACACCGCCATGTAGGCGCCGAGGTATTGCCGAATGGAGGCGACGAACGCGTCGAGCGCGAGCTTGGCCCGCGAATGCCCCTGGCCCGCCGCCTCTTCAAGGTCGCGAACATCGGGACTGAGCCCACTGAGGCCCAGCAGCCCCCCCTGGCTCGAGAGTTCCTGCAACAACTGCTCGAGCGGCTTTCCCGTCTGCCGCATCAGCAGCGGGAGGGCGAACGGGTCGAAGTCGCCCACCCGATTGTTGTGCGGCAACCCGGTCTGGGGGCTCATGCCCAGGGTGTTGGCCTGCGACTTCCCCCCGCGGACGGCGCACAGCGAGTTGCTCCCTCCGAGGTGGCAGGTGACCACGCGGAGATCGTCACGACCCAGCAGTTGGCCCATGCGGGTCGAGAGGTAGCGGTGGCTGGCCCCGTGGAAGCCCCACCGGCAGATCTCGTAGCGTTCCTTCCACTCGTAGGGAATGGCGTAGACGCGATTCGCCTCGGGGATGGTCTCGTGGAAGGCGGTCTCGAGGGCCGCCACCAGCGGGATGCTAGGGAAGGCCCGCCGGAGTTGCCGCATGGCCCGGGCATACATCGGGTTGTGCGCCGGGGCGATCTCGGCGAGATCCTCCATCTTGGCAAGCAGCGGGTCATCCACAATGCGGACACCCGACAGGTTCCCGGCGAAGACTGCCTTGAACCCGATGGCGGCGACTTCCTCGGCCGACTTCAGGCAGCCCCAGTCGGGATGCATCAGTGAGTCGAGGCAGATCTGGACGGCGGCCGCGTGGTCGGGAATGGGGCGGGTCTCTTCGGCCCGGTGCCCCCCGACCTCGACGAAGCAGGCGCTCGCCGACTGGCCGATCCGGTCGATCCCGCCCCGCGCGAGTTGAGTCTCGGCAGGCAGGTCGAACAGCCGGTACTTGAAACTGGTCGAGCCGAGATTGGCCACCAGAATCTTCATGCGGCAACTCCGATCGCTCGGGAAGGGGGGGAGGTGTGATGGCGACGCGGTGAGGACCGCGTCAGCCCGGGGCTGATCGATCTACTTCCGCCGGATGAAGTGATCGATGACCCCTTTCTCAGGGCGGGCGATGACGTGGGCGGCGACGAGTTCGCCGACCTGCTTCGCCACCTGGGCCCCCGCATCAACCGCCGCACGGACCGAGCCCACATCGCCCCGGACCACGGTGGTGATGAACGCCCCGCCAATCTGCACCTGCCCGACCAACTGCACGTTGGCGGCCTTGAGCATGGCGTCGGCGGCCTCGATCTGGGCCACCAGGCCCTTGGTTTCAATCAAGCCAATCGCTTCGTTCATGGTTCGTTCCGAAATCTGTTGAGGTTGAGGGGGAGTCTGGCTGCTGGGCGGCAGGGGAACGGGGGGCGGAGTGGGAGCCTGCGCCGGACGGGACGCCCCCCGCCGGACGGGTGCCGCTGACCGCGTGGCCCGGGCCATCAGCCCGCCGCTCCAGTGGTCGAGCCCAGCTTGGGCAGAACAGCGGCGAGTTCTTCGTGCGGCCGGGGAATGACCTGCACGCTCATCACTTCGCCCACCTTGCTGGCGGCGCCGGCTCCGGCGTCGACCGCGGCCTTCACGGCGGCGACGTCGCCCACCACGAAGACGGTGACCATCCCGCTGCCGACCTTCTCCCAGCCCACAATCTGGACGTTGGCACTCTTGAGCATGGCGTCAGACGCCTCGATCAGGGCCACCAATCCCTTCGTCTCAATCATTCCCAGTGCTTCCAGCGCCTTGGCCATCGCTCACTCACCTCCCGAAAAAACGTGTCGAACCAGAAAAACGTGTCGAACCAGAACTACGTCCCGCACTGCCACCCCGAAGTCAGCCTCCCGAACTCCGGAAGCCCACGCCGGTGTCACTTTCACGACTTGTGCCGACAGCCACACGGCTCGGCCTTGAGCAGTTCCACCTTGGTGGCCCGATCGAGATTCACCGCGTTCCCTTCATCGGTATCGAGATGCACCTCGAGACGGATTTCCTTGCCCGCCCGCACTTTCAGATCTTCAAGAACTGTGGTGCAGCCGGGTGACTCAATCCGCAGATTCATCAGGTCGCCATCGTGGACCCCGTAGTACTCGAGGTCGGCGGGGCCCATGTGCACGTGCCGCATGGCCCGCACGACGCCCGCCTGCAATTCCACCACCCCCTTGGGCCCGACCAGCAGGCAGCCGGGGGTGTCGCGGTGATCGCCACTGATGCGGACCGGCAGGTCGATGCCCAGCGAGATGCCGTCGGTGAACGCCAGCTCGACCTGCGACGCCCCGCGGCAGGGACCGAGGACGCGAACTTCGGGGAGCATCCGCCGACGGGGGCCGACCACTGCCACGGTCTGCTTCGCCGCGTAATAGCCTGCCTGGTAGAGGTCTTTTTGAATCTCCAGCTGAGCCCCCGCCCCAAACAGCACTTCGAGGTGCTCCTGGGAGAGATGCACGTGGCGGGCGGAGATATTGACCACAAGCGGGTTGGGCTTGGGCTTGGCCGCCGCCCCGCCCAACTGCCGCAGCAGGACCTCGCGCACCACCTGCTCGACCTGCGACCGCGTGTAGCCTGTGCTCGTTGACATCACCCAGTGGCCATCCCAAGGAGGAACACAACCTTCAGAATCTTCTCAAGCCTCGACGCTGCCCAACTGAATCGGGGCCCAACCGACTCGCTGTCCGATTGACTGACGGGCCCGATTCACCCCGCCCCAGGGGTGCGAACCGGACTCGCCGCTTCTCGGCCCCCGGCAGACCTTGCCAAATCGTTGCCACCGGAACCTGGCGAGCGGGTGGAATCTCCCCCCTCGCACGCCACGACCTGCAGGGCTACCCCTGAATCGGCCATAATCTCTCGCCACTCTGCGGAAATCCCCGTATCCACCACCAGTCGGTGCACTCGCTTCAACTCACACAGGTGCGCCAGGGCGGAATGCCCCAACTTGCTGCTGTCGGTGACGACGACCACTTCGTCGGCGACGTCCAGCATGGCCCGCTCGGTGTCGGCGAGCAGGCTGTTGCTGTTGAACAACCCCCTCGGGGTGATTCCTCCGACGCTCATGAACAGGCGGCGGACACGAATCTGCCGCAGGGACTCGATGGTGAGCGGGCCGAGCACCACCCCGGTCTTGGGGTAGAGGTAGCCCCCCAGCATCACGAGTTCGATCTGCGACTGACTGGCCAGCAGATTGACGACGGGAAGCGAGTTGGTGACAACCTGCAACGGCTTGCCCACGAGGTGCCGGGCCACCTCGAGAGTGGTGGTCCCCCCATCGAGGAGGATGGAGTCGCCAGCCCCGGCGAGTTCAGCCGCCGCCCGCCCCACGGCGAGTTTTTGCGGGCGGGCCTGATCGGAGCGCTGCTCCAGTGGGGTGAGAGACTCACCGACGTACGCCGCCCCGCCGCGCGTGCGCCGAATATGGCCCAGGCGTTCGAGCTGCTCGAGATCTCGGCGAACCGTCGATTCGCTGACCTGAGCCCGCATCGCCAGTTCGGCGAGCGAGACAAAGCCCAGCGATTCGATGATCGTCAAAATCTGTTGCCGGCGTTGGTCGAGCAACATCGTCACCCGGTTCTCCAGTCAAAATCCGCCGCAGAGTCCCCAGTTTACCAGCCCTGATGACAGATTTCAATCAAATTCTGCCAGAATCTTTCACAACCAATCCCAAATTCCGTGATTCTCCGACAGAAAGTGAAGCAATCTTTCGCATTCGAGTGACAACCTGTCACCCACGATCAGATGGTGTCATCTCCTGCCCCAGACAAAGTCATCGGGGGCCGCCATCGGAGGCAGTGACTCTCCAGTCGCGAGTCGGCCCTCACCACTCACCACTCACCACTCACAAGTCACCACTCACAAGTCACCACTCACAAGTCACCACTCACAAGTC
>CAIUHT010000312.1 GCA_903898975.1 uncultured Planctomycetaceae bacterium | reverse complement strand
TCGACCGGCGGGAGTGTCGGCTACGCGGGAATCGCCAACAGCCTGGGGGTGGTGCTCGACATCTACAGCAACGACGGGGCCGGAGGAGCCGGGTTCCAGGTGGCGACCAACGGCACCCTGGAAACCACCTTCCAGTCCGCTTCGCCCGTGGGGCTCAACACCGGGCACTCGATCGAGGTGGGGCTGGTCTACAATCCCCAGACGCAACTCCTCGACGTCACCCTGGTCGACTCGGTCACGGGAAATGTCTTCACCACGCAGCAGTCGGTGAACCTGGCGCAGATCGTGGGGGGCAATTCGGCGATCCTGGGCTTCACCGGAGCGACGGGCGGCGTCACCGCGACCCAGACCATTTCGAACTTCCAGTTCCAACCGCTGCAGTCGGCGGCGTTCAGCGGCGGGGCTCCCTGGAGTTCGGTCGCCACGTCGGGGGCCGTCGTCCCGCAGATTCAGAACAACGCCGTGCAGCTGACCACGGCGGGAACCGCCAACTCGGCCACCGCGCTCTGGTACGGCAGCCAACTGCCGGTCACCAGTCCGTTCCAGGTGAACTTCACCTACACGGGTCCCACCGAGGGGGATGAAGGGATCGCCCTCGTCTTCCAGAACGATCCGGCCGGCCTGGCCGCGTTGGGGAGCGCGGGGACCGGCCTGGGCTATGCCGGGATCGAAAACAGCCTCGCCCTGCTGCTCGACATCGGGGCCGGGAATGGGACGGCGTTGGCCACGGACGGGGAGATCCCCGTGCTGGGCTCGACCGGTGCGGTCAACCTGCAAGCGGGCCACCCGATCGCTGTTTCGCTGGTGTTCGATCCCGTCCGCAATCTGCTCATCGAAACCCTGACCGACACCGTCACCAGCCAGACCTTCACCCAAACATACACCCAGAGCAACCTGGCGGGGCTGTTGCAGGGGACCTCGGCATGGGTCGGGTTCACCGCGGGGACGTCGGCCAACGGGGCCAACCAGACTGTCTCGAACTTCTCGATCGTCACCCTCCCCCCGGTGGCCCCGGTCGTGCTTTCGGCCCAGGGGTCGATTGTCGCCAGCTCGTCCTCCTCGCTGATCCAGGGGAATGTGCTGTCGCTGCAGGCGGGACAACAGTCGGTCACGGGGAGCCTCGGGACCACCGCGACTCCGCTGCCAATTCAACTCACCCCCATCACCCGGCTGGGGAACTCGTACCCCGGCAGCGTCACAGCCAGCGCGCCACAGGACATCAACCTGGTCGCGCCTACCGGCAACCTCGTGGTCGGTTCGATTGTCTCCCCCACGGGAACCGTCGCGCTGCAGGCCCAGGCGGGCAGCATTGTGAGCGCCAGCGGCCTGACCAACCTGAACATCCCGATGAATGAAGTGTCGGGAGCGCAGCTGCAGCAGATGGTCGACACGGTCGACGCGGCGATCCAGGCCAGCACCACCGCCACCGTCAACGCCTTCGAGGACACGGTCAACTCGCTCTACCTCCAGTACTGGAACATCCTCGACAACTCGACCCTCACCGCCGGCAACCTGGCGGTCACGGGGTCGCAGCTGCTGGGCGGGGCGATCCAGGGAGCGACTTTCACCCCCGCTTCGATTCCGTTCTGGACGTCGGCGACCGCCGGGGTGTTCTACATCGCGGTGACCAACACACTGGGGCAGACCGCCACCACCACCGCGCTCGATTACGACAGCACCGCCAGTGAAATCGCGGCCGCCATCAATGCGCTCACCAACCCCAGCGGTGGGAACCTGCTGGGGAGCGCGCAGGTGACCGTCACCGGCACGGGGACCCAGGCCAATCCCTGGGTAATGTCGGGACAGCTGATCTCCAACCTGCAGTTCGCCACGGGGGGCCTCACGGGGGGTTCCGCCGGAGCCGGTGCGGCGACGCCGGGCACGTTCTCGTGGTGGACCAATGCGACCGCGGGGGACTTTCTGCTCAGCGTGGTCAACGCGGCCGGGCAGACGGCGACCGTGCCGCTGCCCTGGAACAGCACTTCCAGCCAGATCCAGGGGGCCCTCAGGGGCCTGCTGAATTCCGATGGCACGCCATTCATCACGGGGCTGCGTGTGACCGGCGCCGGCACACAGGCCAATCCGTGGATCGTTTCTGGAAACGCCATGGCCAGCATGACCGCCACGGGTGTCGCCCCGCTGGCGACACCGCTGGCGGGGGGCGGGCTGACGGTGGAACCCCAGCAGGTGGGGAGTGACTCCTTCTGGACCAACGCCACCGGGGGGACGTTCACTCTGACGGTCACGAATGTCGTGGGACAATCGGCCACCACGGCGGCGCTGCCGTACAACAGCACCGCCAGCCAGATCCAGGCCGCGGTCAACTCCCTGGCGATCTTGGGAGCGGGGGCCCTCGGCGTCAGTGGCGTCGGGACTGAAGCCAATCCCTGGGTGGTCTCGGGTCTGAGCCTCGCGGGCGTGACCGCGAATGCATCGCAACTCACCACTGGTTTGAGTATTGGACCGCTGTCGGCGGGGCCCGTCGAGTTCTATACCACGGCGACCGGAGGGTCCTTCACCCTCACGGTGACGAATATCCAGGGCGAGTCGGCTACCACGCAGTGGCTGGCCTACAACATCACCAGCGAGGCGCTCCAACACGTCATCCGCGGCCTGCCCATCCAGGGAGCCTCTGACCTGTCTGTCATCGGCGAAGGAACGGCTGGGGCTCCCTGGATCGTCTCGGGAGGGTCGGTTGCCAGGCTGTCCGGCACCTCGTCACAACTCAGCAGCATCAGCTTTACCGGGCCGCCAACATGGTCTTCTTCGTTCTGGACGAATGCCTCCGGGGAATCCTTCACACTGCAAGTGAGTACGGAGGAATCGTCCGACTACACCACCGGCATCCTGGCAGGCAACAGCACCGCCAGCCAGATCCAAGCCGCGCTGCAGGCACTGTCCGTCACCGGTGCCAGTGGCTTCACCGTCACCGGGGCGGGGACACAGGCCAATCCCTGGGTGATCACGAACCAATCTAGTAACGCCTACACCATCTTCTCGTCCGGCGGCTCGATCACGCTCGATACGCCCACGGGCTCGGCCAGCGCGAGCAACTATGCCGAATATGGGTCTTATACCCTGATGCTCATCAACACCCAGGGGCAGTCGGCCACGACCTCAACTCTCCAATCCTACAGCACCCCAACACAGATTCAGGCGGCCCTGAACGCGCTTCCCATCAGCAACGCCAGTCAGCTGGTCGTTTCGGGAACCTCCACCTACTGGTCGGTGACAGGTCCGGGCCTGCAGTCGCTGATGGTGGCCAGTTCCACTTTGTCGAAACCGCTGCACATTACTCCCGCCACGCTGTCAAGCCCCTTCTACGTCAGCGCCGGTGGTGGCCTCTTCACGCTCACGCTCGACAATGGCGGCGAGACGGCCACCACACCGGCATTGGCCTACAACAGTTCGGCCATCCAAATCCAGTCGTCTCTTCAGGCTCTCGCCGTCCCCGCTGCCAGCGGGGTCGGCGTCTCGGGCGACGGGACCTCCGCTTCCCCCTGGGTCATGTCCGGGGACTCATATTTGGCCTTGAGTATTGGCACTTCGACACTCTCGAATCCCAACCTCACGATCCAAAACGAGTTAGTGACAACCATCTCGACCACCGCCACCGGGGGAACCTTCACCCTCGAGGTGACGAATTCGGCGACCAGTGTGGTCGCCACCACCACGGCACTGGCCTACAACAGCACGGCCGCACAGATCGAGTCGGCTCTCAATGCGCTCCCCAACCTGCTGGGCAACACCTTCACGGTGACCGGCACGGGTACCGCGGCCAACCCCTGGATCATCACGGGTGGATTGTTCGACATCGAGATCAATGGCTCGGATCTGATCAGCTTCACCGCCGAACCTCTGGATCCGGGCGAAATTCCCTTTTTTACGAATGCCACCGGCGGCACCTTCACCCTGCAGGTGGGGAGTTTCACGGGGGCCTCGGCCACCACGGCGGCCCTCCCCTACAACAGCACCGCCAGCCAGGTCGCCGCGGCGATCAATCAACTCTCGCTCGCCGGTCTGCAGACTGTCACTGTAACTGGTGCGGGGACTCCCAACGACGCGTGGATCGTCTCCGGACTGGGCCTCACCTCGCTGAGCATGGGGCCGTCGCAACTCAACCAGACCCTGAATGTCGAAACGCTGATCCCGGGAACGATCTCGTTCTCGACCACCGCCAGTTCGGGGGACTTCGCCCTCACCCTCACCAATTTCCTCGGGCAATCGGCCACCACCACCCCGCTCGCCTGGAACAGCACGGCCAGCCAGATCGCCGCGGCCCTCAATCAGCTGACCAACCCCGACGGCACAACCCTGGTCAGCGGGTTGACGGTCACGCAGACGGGAACCTCCGCCTGGACGGTGACCGGGCAGGGAATCGTGAACTTGTTCTCGGCTCCGGCACTCTCGGGGGTCGAGCTCGTGCTGCAGGGAGTTTCCCAGGGTTCGGTCAATCTCTCGACCACCGCCACGGGGGGGACCTTCACCCTCACGGTGACCAATGCCCTGGGCCAGTCCGCGACGACCGCGCCGCTGGCCTTCAACAGCACCCCCACCGACATCGCCACGGCTCTCAACACCCTCACCAATTCTGACGGGACCAGCCTGGTGAGTGGCCTGACTGTGACCGGCGCGGGAACCACGGGGGACCCGTGGGTTGTGACGGGGGCTCTGCCGTCGATCACGCTCGACGACGCGTCCCTCACCGGTGGAACGGGAAGCGTTGGAACCGCCACCCCCGCCTCCGTGTCGCTGTACGCGAACGACGCGACGGGTGGAACCTTCACAATCTCCCTCGGTTTCCCGGCGAACCAGGTCATCTCGGGGTTCAATCAGATCGGAACCAACTGGACCAGCGCCTCGAATGGTGCGTTCACCCCGACCATCGCCGATGACGTGATGACCCTCACCCAGTCTGGCGTCGGAAACACCGCCAACGCGTGGTGGTACGACACTCCGTTTCCGGTGAATCAGCCGTTCGCGGTCAGCTTCACCTACACGGGGCAGGCCAATGGGGCCGATGGCGTGGCCCTGGTGTTCCAGAACAGCGCGTCGGGCACCTCCTCGGTCGGTGCCGCGGGGGGCGGCGTGGGATACGCGGGCATTGCCGACAGCCTGGCCCTGGTGCTGGACATCTACAGTGAAGATGGTGTCAGTGGTTCGGGGATGTGCATCGCGACGGGGGGGAC
>CAIUHT010000311.1 GCA_903898975.1 uncultured Planctomycetaceae bacterium | reverse complement strand
GGAACTGACCGACCGGATTTCCGCGGGAATGTTTCCCGTGATCGTGACGGTGGCGCTCGTTACGGTCGCCTGGCATGGAGTGCGTTCGGGATGGCCTGCGGGTTTGCTGGCGGGATTGTCGGTCGTGCTGGTGGCCTGTCCCTGCGCCCTGGGATTGGCGACCCCCCTGGCGGTCTGGTCGGGGCTGTCGGCCGCCGCCCGCCGACAGGTGCTGTTTCGCTCGGGGGAGGCGATTGAGCAACTCGCGGCCGTACAGGCCCTGCGGTTCGACAAGACGGGAACGCTGACCACCGGCAGCCCGCGGGTGTTGCGGTTCGAAGTCGAGTCGGCTGATGATTGGCCGCTCGTCTGTTCCCAGTCGCGCGCCTTGACGGCCCATTCGACGCACCCGTTTTCGAAGGCAATTGCCGTGGCGCTGGAGGTCAATGCCTCGCCTGCTGGAGCGAAGCCAGAAGGGGAATCCCCGGCAAATGGCGGAGCGGGGGATTGGTCAATCCGCCAGGTCGCCGGGCAGGGTTTGCGCGGGGAATCTGCGGATGGGCGGGTTGTCTGGTTGGGAAACCGGGGCTTGATGGATTCACAAACGCAGATTCTGGAGCCCCGGCTGTTGGCGCTGGAGCGGCAGGCGCTGGAGGGGGGGTTGTCGCTGACCTTCGTGGGGTGGGGGGGGCGGGTGCGGGGAGGGTGGGTGTTTGATGAGGAATTGCGTCCCGGAGTTCGCGAAATGCTGGCGTGGTGTCGCCAGCAGCATCTCGACATCGCGGTGTTGACCGGCGATCATCCCGCCCGGGGGGCGCGCCTGTCGCGCGATCTGGGCGTCCCTGTCGACGCCGGTCTGCTTCCGGAGGACAAGGCCCGGGTCATTTCGGGGATCCAGGATCGCGGGTATTCGGTGGCGATGGTGGGAGACGGGGTGAATGATGCCCCGGCCCTGGCAGCAGCCGACCTGGGGGTGGCTCTCGGCTGCGGGACCGACATCTCCCGCGATTCGTCGCAGGTCTGCCTGCTGTCGAGCGAGTTGGACCGGTTGCCATGGGCGATCGTGTTTGCCCGACGCCTCGTGCGGACAATTCGTGGTAACCTGTGGTGGGCGTTCAGCTACAACCTGGTGGGGGTGGCCTTGGCGTGCAGCGGACGGCTGAATCCCGCCCTGGCTGCCTTGTTGATGGTGGTCAGCAGCCTGCTGGTGATTTCGGCCGCCCTGAAAGCCGGGCGGTTGGAGGACTTGTCCGTCATGAAGGTCAGCAGCACAGAAAACACAACTCCTCCAGCGGCCGTTGGCGAGGCGTCGAACCATGCCTGAGTTGTCACTGGCCCTGTTGGGAGGCCTGTTGGGTTCATCCCACTGTCTTGGGATGTGCGGTGGCTTTGCGCTGACGGTCGGACTGGGGGCCGGGAACTGGCGGGGGAACCTGCTGCGACAGTCGGTCTACACGCTGGGGCGGGTCACGACCTACGTCTTCTTCGGAATGGTGGCCGGGTTCGCCGGCTGGCGCCTGGCACGATGGCCCGCGTGGGGTGTCGGTTTGCAGGCGGGCCTCGCGGTGGTGGCCGGGCTGTGGCTGATCTGGCAGGGACTGCAGTCGGCGGGAATCCGCCGGTTGTGGAATCGCACGGGGTCGGGGCTGGCCGCGGCGGACCTGGCCTGTCCTGCGAAATCGGTGTTTGCGAACTTCCTGCGGTCGGGACGTCTGCCGGACATTCTCGTGGCGGGAGTGTTGACCGGCTTTCTGCCGTGTGGGCTGGTGTATGCCTACCTGGCCCTGGCCGC
>CAIUHT010000310.1 GCA_903898975.1 uncultured Planctomycetaceae bacterium | reverse complement strand
GCCTGGCCCGCGCCGGAAAATGCGTCTGCCGGGGGGCCAGCGGCGTCGCCCCTTCCCCCCGCGTCAGCAAGCCCGCATCCGCCAGCACTCCCGCCAGGCCCAGCAGCCCCAGCCCCGTCCCCATCTCGCCCAGGAACAATCGCCGAGTCATCTCCATCTCTCACCTCCGTTCGCTCAAAGCCCCACCGCGCATCACCCCGCGCACCGGGGCTTGCCCCTTCCGCTCTCACACCGGTTCAGTCCACGAACATCAGTTCGTTCGACATCAACAGCACCTGCACCAGTTGCTCGTGCCGCGACAATTGACCGGGGAGCGGTTCGCCCCCTTCGGCCGGGGCTTCCAAAAACGCCCGGGCGTCGGCCAACTCGTCCGCGTCGGGAGCCCGCCGCAGCACCGTGTCGAACAACCCCCTGATCCACCCGTCGTTCTCCACCCCGGGCCCCGAGGGCAACCGCCGCGCCACCGCCCGGCACTGTTCGAACAGGAAGGGCGAGTTCAGCGCGAACAGCGCCTGCTGCGGCACAGTCGTCTGCGGACGCCGCTCGGCCGAGGCGTCGGGACTGGCGAAATCGAACGCCCGGAACAGCCCCGGCACATTCTGCCTGTCCACCAGCCCATACACCGTCCGCCGGGCCTCCAGGGGATTCAGCGCATCGATGGGTCGTCCCCCCACCCGCTGCTCCAACCGCCCCGACACCGCCAGCAGCGTGTCCCGCATCGACTCGAGATCCAGCCGACGCCGCGGCATTCGCCACAACAGGCTGTTCTCTGGGTCGCGGGCCCGCGCTTCCAACCGGTCGGCACTCGATTGCCGCCAGGTCGCCGACAGCAGGATCTCCCGCTGCAGGCCCTTCATCGACCACCCGCCCCGCAGCAACCGGCTGGCCAGGTAGTCGAGCAGTTCCCGCTGCACCGGGGGAGTGCTCCGCGTGCCAAAGTCGCTCGGGCTCCCCACCAGTGGCTCGCCCACCAACTGCATCCAGATGCGATTCACCAGCACCCGCGCCGTCAGGGGATTCTCGGGATGCGTGATCGCCTCGGCCAGATCGAGCCGGCCGCCTCCCCGCCCGAACGGCTTCAGCCCGCCCGGCGACAGCAGTTCCAGGAACCGCCGGGGGACTCCGTCGCCCGGACGGGCCGGGTTCCCCCGCAGAAAGATCCGCGGATCATGCAGTTCGGGCGTGTCGTGCAGCACCATCGCCCGCGGCGGCGCGACCGCCGATTTGACCGCAATCACATCCAGCTCGTTGACCTTCCCGCCAAAGGCGTCGGTCTCGGTCCGCGACATGTGCCGGCGGGTCTGCCCCCGGGGAAACCACGCCGGGCTCTCCCGCGACATCAACACCTCCAGCAACTGCTCCCGCGCCCCTCGCTCGAGCGCGACCTGAGCCGGGTCGGGAGCCACCACATCGCCCACGCGTTCCGCCCCGGCGTCGGCTGCCGGGGCAGTGGCGGTTGCCTCCTGCCAGACCCGTTTCAACAGGTCGCCATACCGCTGCGCGACCTC
>CAIUHT010000309.1 GCA_903898975.1 uncultured Planctomycetaceae bacterium | reverse complement strand
GGCGATCGTGGTCCCCCAGTGGGAGGCAGGCGGGCGGGTGGGGCAGCGAAGGGATCGGAGGAACTCGCGGGCGGCTCCTCCTGGGTGGGCTCTTCCGCGGTCTGCTCTCGGAAAGCGGGAACCACCCCGTTCCCTGCCCGGTCCGCCGCGCTCTCTCCCGACCCTTCCAGCAGTTGAATGGGCGACTGGGGGCTCGGTTCCGGGTCGATCCTGGAAGGCGAACTGGCCTGCCGCTGGGCTCGGACCTGCACCACCTCTTCCTTGGCCACGGCGAGCGTCCAGCTTTTCAGCTCGGCGTATTGTTCCTTGCCAGTCACGCCACCAAAGAGGGGCTTGCCACGCCGGCCATGATTCCCGCGCGGAGCCAGCAGCAGCGGGCTGTCGGCGGGCTTCTGCAGGTTCAGCTGGTTGAGCACACTGGCGAGGTTGCGGTCGGCGGCGAGTCGGTTGGGGCCACTCTGGCTGGTCACCCGCTGCAGTCGAAAGCCGGTCTCCGACCGCGGTCCATGACACCCGGTGGAGGCGCAGTTGTTGACCAGCAGGGGCTGGATGCGCCGGGCGAACATTCCCGCCAGTTCGGGCGAGAGCCCTCCCAGCGCCTCGGCTTCCGTGTCCGATTTCTCCCGCGTCGTCTCGGGTACCACGACCCCCGCGTTGAGCGCGTTGCGGGCGTGTTCCCGCTGCAACTCGGCTGTCCGCGACATCAGTTGCCGCGCTTCTTCGAGCCCCGGCTCGAGGTCGAGCGCGGTCTGCAGCTCGAAGGTCGCTTCATCGAACAGCTTTTGCGTCAGGCACCAGCGGGCCAGCGAGAGATAGGCTTCCCCTTCCCCCTGCAGCGCGGCACGATCGTGCAGGGCGCGGTACGCCTCCTGCAGATCCCGGCAGGCCAGCCGGACCAGTTGCCGGGGAACCAGCATGTTCCCCTTGGGCAGCTTCACGAGGTAGTCATCGCCACTGAGCAGGATGGTCCCCTCGACCACCGCGCCACTCCGCAGCAGCAACAGCTTGGGAGGGTCGGTCTCGTCGTCGGCGGGGGCCAGGGTCGAGCCCGGGCCACAGGCAATCAGCAGTGCCGTCAGCAATCCGCCCAGCATCGCCCCCCACCGCACCCAGGGCCGCCAGTGAGCCGGCGATGATTTCTGGTGTGTCATGAGCGAGCCCAACAGGAAAGACACTGGGGAAACGGAGGACCGCCGAGGCACACGACCTGGCGGTGGCGAGCGCCGCACGACACTGGGGCGCAGACCACAGACTCAAGACGGTGACGAGCGGACAGCGGCGGGCGGTGGTTCAACGCTGGACAGTGGTCCGACCACGGGCCGAACCGAGTGAGTCGGTCCGTCGGTCCCCCTGCGCCAGTCTGCCCCAGCGCCGGCGAACGGACGGGCAGGACGCGGGACTGCCGACCGTTCGGCAAAGCCGTGCCCAGACCACCGCCCAGCGCGCGGGGTTGTACGCCAAGCCCGCCCGGGGTCACAAGATCGGACGAGCGTTGAACCCCGCGGAGCACTCTCCAGCCTCCCCCAGATTGCCGGGCTTGCCACCCGCGACCCCGGCGAGCCGCATCGCGCGAGCAAGCGGCCGGCTGCCGACCGCGGTGGGGTGGCTCGGCCTGGCGATGGACCCCCCCAGCCAAGTCGAGCCGAGCCGATCCGAGCCGTGCAGAGGGTGGGGCCCACTGGTAAGCTGAAGTGATGTCAACTGGCGTCGCGGGGTTCGTGCGGAAGGCGGTCGTGTGCCGACCGTGCTTCGCCGCCGCCGGCCTGGTTCCGATCGTGCCGTGGGGGCTGCCGGGAGGACCAGCTGCTTGCAGACCGAACCAACCCCAGCGTGGCTGGGACTGGCTCGTCGGCGATCGGTCACCACGCGGGTGGGGCCGGTGGCGATCGACCACGTGGCGATCGACCACTTGGCGAAAACCGGGTGCCGCTTCACCAGAAAGCACGCAGGCTGAGTTCAGCACCGGTGACCGGCACCTGTCGCGACACAGCCCGGCATTGCGCCACTCCGCACTCCGCCAGCGTGTTGGCAAGAGTCCCGCAGGTTTTGTTTCTGTCCCTCTTTGCAGCGAGCTTCCCCAATGTGGTCTTCCGTCTGCCTGGCCCTCACCTTGAGCTTCCTCGGGGCCGACCCTGTGGCTGTCCCTTTCACCACGCATTCCGGCCATTTCGAGCGGAATGACTCGGGCCTCAAGGGAGAGGTGTCGAGCCTCGTCGTCGAGACCCCGGCTGAGTTTGAACAGCGGTTTGGCGTCGCGGCGGTCATGCGTCAGAAACAGAACTTCGTGAAGCCCGAGCTGTTCGCCAAGCGGCGGGTCTGTGCCGTGATTCATCGTGGCAAAGAGCCCTGGGGCTACGAGGTCAAGTCGGTGACGCAGGTGGGCGACGTGATTGAGGTTCGCTACCAGGCGACGAAGCAGGCCAGCAGCGGGACGGCGACCTTCGCCTCGCCGCTAATC
This sequence comes from uncultured Planctomycetaceae bacterium, assembly GCA_903898975.1. Lineage (GTDB taxonomy): Bacteria > Planctomycetota > Planctomycetia > Planctomycetales > Planctomycetaceae > UBA10511. Next base: position 710 of record CAIUHT010000309.1, on the reverse strand, counting down.
GTCTCGCTCGACCGGACGAATGCCAAGCAGCTGCGCCTGATCGAAAACGGCAAGGAACTGTCAACGCTCGACCTCAAGGCCCCGGTTCCCGCGCAGCCCTGAGCGCCCGCCGGTCCGCACGGAATTCGGGCAGTTCCCGGGGGACGTGCCGAGCGCGCCGTCACGCCCGCTCGGCCCGCCACCGGCTCCAGCCTCACCCAGCACCGGTCCGTGGCGGGTCGCCTCCCGCCGCCCCGTCGAGCGCTGGGTGATTGCATTTGGTGACAGCCACTCCCGCGGGCTCCGGGCGACGGAAGTTTTTACAATTCATCGCCCAGAGGGAGTGAAATCAGGATTTTCTCAATTGTCCTGCGGTCACACTCGTCCTAAAAGACCCGCCATAACTCGCCCGGCTTCGCGCCATGCGAGTTCCCATCCCTCGCGACCGGCCTCCTCTCTCCCTTCCTCCCGGCTGGTCTTCGCCTCGCGTCACGTTTCTCCTCTCTCTCCTCCCCCCGCTCCCCCTCACGCTCCCTCCTGCCGTTTCGCTGGCACCGTGCTGCTGGCACAGACCTGCTGGGCACAGACCGCAGGGCACAGTCGGTTGGGCACAGTCCCAACGATGGAGCCCCACTGGCGCTGTCTGTCCCCTGTGCTTCCGCGTCAGCGGCCCCTCCCGATTGCTCTCCCTGCGTTCCTCCCCCTCTGAATTCTCCCCTCCCGGTTGCTGC
>CAIUHT010000308.1 GCA_903898975.1 uncultured Planctomycetaceae bacterium | reverse complement strand
CTCGCCCCCGGCACCGCCACCAGCACCACCGCCACCGCCTCCGGCACCGGCTGGTCCCCCACTGGAAGAACCCCCGCGGCCGCCACTGAAGCCTCCGCCCGGTCGGCGTGGCTTGCTTCCGAAGCCTGGCTTGCCTCCCGGTCGCCCAAAGGAACGCCCCCCCGGCCGCCCCTGGCCGCCCGGCCTCCCCTGCCCTTGGGGCCGGCCTTCATAGCTCCCACGCGGCTTGTCGGACCAGCTCCCAGTCCCCGAGGCAGCCCCCTCGCCCCCCTCACGCGGGGCGCGCGGTTCGCTGTATTCCCTCGGCTCGCGCGGCACAGAACGGGCCGCCTCTCCGCCTGAGGCTCCCTCCGCGGGCGCTCCCTCGAATCGGTCACCACCACGCGGTGGCCCCCCGGGACGTCGGGCCCCAGGACGACCGCCAGGCCGGCCCCCGGGCCGCCCACCCGTCGGTCGCCCACCCGTGGGCCTGTCTCCCCCCGCAGATCTTTCTCCAAAGGGCCGGCCCCCGGCCGATCGCCCTTCGGGACGTCGCGGTCGGTCGCCCCCCTCACGGGGAGCCCTGTCCCCCGCCGCCATCGGCTTGCCCGGTCGCCGACGCCCAGCCCCTCCACCTCCCGGACCACGCCGCGGCTTGAACGTCTCGGCTTCCTCGCGCTCGGCCTGCTCCTCGGCCAGGATCTTCTCGAGCGATTCCCGCTCTTCGTCGGTCGGTGCCGAGGGCACGGGCAGATCGTCGCAGACCGCGATCGTCTTCCGCATCAGCCGCTCAATCGACTTCAGCAACCCCCGCTCCGACGGGTCGCAGAAGGCAATCGCCTGGCCGGTCGCCCCGGCCCGCCCCGTCCGCCCAATTCGGTGGACGTAGGTCTCGGGCTCGTGCGGCAGGTCGAAATTGAAGACGTGGGTGATGTCATCCACATCGATGCCCCGGGCCGCCAGGTCGGTGGCCACCAGCACGACCACCTTCCCCGTGCGAAACCGATCCAGCGTTCGCTGCCGGGCGTTCTGGCTCTTGTTGCCGTGGATCGCCTCGCCCCGAATGCCAAACAGGAACAGTTGGCGCACAATCTTGTCGGCACCGTGCTTGGTCCGGGCGAAGACAATCGACCGCCGGACACCCTTCGTCTTGAGAAACCCGGCCAACAGGCGAGTTTTCGTCCCCTTGGGAACGTGGCAGACCATCTGGTCGATCAGTTCCGCGGTCGATTTGACCGGGGCGATTTCGACCTTGGCGGGGTTCGTCAGCAGATCGTCGGCGAGCCGACGGACCTCGGTCGGCATGGTCGCCGAAAAGAACAGCGTCTGCCGCTGGGCGGGCAGATGCGTAATGACGCGGCGGATGTCGGGCAGGAAGCCCACATCGAGCATGCGGTCGGCTTCATCGAGCACGAAGATCTTGACGTGCCGCAGATCGACGTAACCCTGCCCGATCAGGTCATTGAGGCGACCGGGAGTGGCAATGAGGATGTCGATGCCCCGGCGGAGCGCCTCGACCTGGGCTCCCTGGCCGACGCCGCCGAAGATGACGGCACTGCGGAGGGGCGTGTTGCGGCCATAGGCCGAAAAGTTTTCACCGATCTGGACCGCGAGTTCACGGGTGGGTGCCAGAACGAGTACACGAATCTTGCGGCCGGAGCCAGCGGGAGGGTTCCCGCTGGCGATGAGGCGATGCAGGATGGGGAGGGCGAAGGCGGCGGTTTTGCCGGTGCCGGTCTGGGCCGAGCCCAAGAGGTCGCGCCCCTCCATGACGTGGGGAATCGACTGCGCCTGAATAGGGGTGGGCGCTGTGTACCCCTCGGTCTGGATGGCGCGCAAGATGGGGTCGGACAACCCCAGTTCAGAGAATGACATTCGTGTCCTAAGCAGAATTCCAGGACCGAATGCCGAGAATGCACCCTGCATTCCGCACGAGGCCGACGGACCCTGGCACTTTGCCGATGGTCTAGTCGCCTCGGTAACAAAGTTAGGGCCATTCTATCCCGCCGGGGGGAAAGCTGCCAGTTGCCTTTCAGCCGATCGGCCAACTTGGACGCGAGTTTTCCGGCCTGTTCCGTCGGGGAAAGTCCCCAGGAAACGTCCCAGCGGGAAGTGGCTCGACCTGGCCAGACACACGTGTGGACCCGACAACCGTCACCACCGACAACACCGCTCCGCCTCTCTCGCTCGCGACCGCTGGCGGTCCATCATCTGCCGTCCCAGTCGCCTGTTGAACCAGTCGCCTGTTGAACCAGTCGCCTGCAGTCCCAGTCACCGGCCGTCCCAGTCGCCTCCCCCCCACTTGACGGATTGCCGATTGCGGACTCGCACGCCAGTCTCCCGGCCCCCCGGCCCCCAGCAATTCTCAGCCTCGTCCATGCCCCGAGGCCGCCCCACTCCCCGTGTTGACCACGGGAGTCACCTCTGCTTCGCCACACAGCACCACCAGCAGGT
>CAIUHT010000307.1 GCA_903898975.1 uncultured Planctomycetaceae bacterium | reverse complement strand
ATCTGTTTCCCGAACTTCAGCCCGCGAATCGGGCACTGTCGCTGCCAACCAGGTTCGCCAGCCCCCGCAGACGCAGATTGCTCAAAGTCTCCAACCCGAATCCCGTCCCCCGCATTTCCCGACGGCGTCAAACGGCCCGCCGGGGCACAAACCCGCGGAACCGCGCTCAGTCAGGCAGGCAACCGCACCGGCCAGCGCGACCAGGGCCACTCACGCTTCTAGTGCGACCCAGCCAGTTTACCGGCGAGGCTCTGAACAAACGCCTCAAACTGCCCCCCAGTTCCTCGGCATTCGATGAGTCCCGCCCCGCGGAATGATATAATTCCCTGTACCGATTTCTCCCGACTCAGTCCGCCCTCGTGCGGACTGCCTGTCCCCTTCCAGCGTTGCGTTGATGAACATCCGTTTCCGGTGCCCCCGGTGCGACACGGTCGCCTCCCTCTCTCGCCTCGACGCGAACGTCATCGCCTGTCCCGCCTGCGACTGGAACAGACCCCTCCCCGCCTCTTTCCAGCACGCCCAGCGACCCTCCGAGTGTCTCTGCTGTGGCTGCCCCGATCTGTGGCGCCAGAAAGACTTTCCCCAACGCGTCGGCATCGCCCTCGTCGCCTGCGGCGCGATCCTCAGTTCCATCGCGGTCATGTACTATCGCCCCAACCTGGCCCTCGCCATCCTCATGGCGTTCGCCCTCGGCGATATGCTCCTCTACGCCCTCATGCCCGATGTTTTGGTCTGCTACCGCTGCGGGGCCCGCTTTCGAGATCAGACCCCGCAACAAGACTACCCTGCTTTCAGCCTCGACACCGCCGAACGCTATCGCCAGGAACACGCCCGCCTCACCGACGCCCGCGCCGGCGACCAGCCCGCCAGTTCCCCAGCCGGTCCCCTGGTCGCCAGTGGGAGTTCCGCGGGCCTCCCTCCTGACGAAGGCCCGTCCCGCTCCCAGGCTCTCAGTTCTCGTTGAGGTCTCTCCCCCTGTCCGCTCGTTCCCAACCAAACCACGCGGCTTTCCCGCTCGCTGATCTCTTCCACTGCGGCGCTCGATTCTGGTCGAGACGCTCTCGCTTGCCCCGCCGATTCACCTCCGGCAGTTCTCGAATTGCATCATGCCACCGGTAGTCGACGAACAGCGGGCCCGCATTCGGGAGGATCTCTCTCCCGAACTCCGGGGTGAGGTCCGCTGCGACCCGCTCACGGTCGCGCTCTACTCGACCGACGGCAGTCTCTACCAGATCCCCCCGCTGGCGGTCATCGCTCCCCGCGATGACGAAGATCTCGCCAAGATCATGCGGTACGCCAGCCAGGAAAAACTCCCCGTCTTCGCCCGGGGAGCCGGGACCGGCCTCGCGGGCGACTCCCTGGGGGCCGGGCTGGTGCTCGATTTCTCCCGCCACTTCGTCGAACTCGAGGCGCTCGACGACACCCGGGTCAGGGTTCAGCCCGGCGTGGTCTGCAGTCGCCTGAACGCCTTCCTCCGCCCCCTCGGCCGCTACTTCGCCCCCGATCCCTCCAACGCCCGCGTCACCACGCTGGGGAGCATGCTGGCCCTCGACGCCGGTGGGTCGCATTCCGTCCGCGTCGGGACCACCCGCGACCATGTCGAAAGCCTCGACGTCGTCCTCGCTTCGGGGGAACGCCTCAGCCTCGGCCGCCGCCGCGTCGGCAATCCGCCTGGCGACTCACTCCATGCCGGCGGGATGCCGTCTTCCCCCAATCCAGCCTCGGCACACGCCTCGTCCGCTTCGACCTCCGCACCGGCCACAGAAGCGGCCCTCGTCGCCGATCGGCTGACCTCCGAACTCGCCGCGGTCATCGAGCCGTTCACTCCCGACATCGATCGCCATCAGCCCCGCCTGCTCCGCAATCGCTGCGGCTACAACCTGCGTGGCGTCTTGCGGAACGGGTGGTTTGACTGGCCCCGGCTGCTGGTCGGTTCCGAAGGAACGCTGGCCCTCTTCAGTGGGGCCACGCTGCACACGCTGCCGCTGCCTCAGCACCGTGGCGTCGTGCTGCTGCTCTTCGGTCAGCTCGATGCCGCCCTCGCCGGGGTCCAGGCGCTGCGGTCGCACGACGTCGCCGCCTGCGACCTGCTCGATCGCCGGGTCCTGGCACTCGCCTGCGAGGGGGACCTGCGATTCAAGCCCATCATTCCCGCCGATTCCGAGGCGGCCCTGCTGGTCGAACATGTCGGTGTGACCGCCGCCGAGGTGTCGCACCGGCTGCATGCCGCCGTGCGGGCTGTCAGTGAAGTCGCCGGGGGGAATGTCCTCGCGCATCTCGCCGAGACCGACGAAGAAGTCGACTTCCTCTGGTCGCTGCCGGAGACAGTCGTGCCGCTGCTGGCCCGGCTGCCCGGCCCCGTCCGCCCGCTGCCATTCGTCGAGGATATCGCCGTCCCCCCCGAGGCACTCCGCGAATTCCTGGGAGCCGCCCAGGGGGTGCTCCGCAAGCATCGTGTCATTGCCTCGCTGTACGCCCATGCGGCGGCCGGGCAGGTGCACCTGCGACCCTTTCTGCCTCCCCCCACCCCCCAGACCGCCGGTCAGCTCGACGAGATCGCCAGCGATCTGTACGACCTGGTGGCCCGCGTCGGGGGAACCATCAGTGGCGAGCACGGGACCGGGTTGTCGCGCTCGGGATTCGTGCGGCAGCAGTACGGAGAATTCCACCAGGTCTTCGAGCGGATCAAGCAGGTCTGCGATCCGCATTGGCTGCTCAACCCGGGGAAGGTCGTCACCGACGACCGGCTGCTGGGAACCCGCAACCTCCGGCCTGCCGCCACCCCGGTCACGCCGCTGGTCCCGTTGCAGTTGAACTGGACCGCCGAGGCCGCGGTCGAAGCCGCCGGGCGGTGCAATGGCTGCGGCGGTTGCCGGACCCGCGAGGCCGAGACCCGCATGTGTCCCCTGTTCCGTGCCGGGTTGGGCGAAGAAGCGACACCGCGGGCGAAGGCCAACGTCGTCCGCCAGATGCTGACGGGTGAACTCCCGCCCGACGTCACCCGCAGCACCGAGTTCAAAGAGCTCATCGACCTCTGCATCAACTGCCAGCAGTGCGCCGATGAGTGTCCCTCGCGCGTCGACATTCCCCACCTCGTGCTCGAGGCCCGGGCCGCCCATGTCGCTTCCGAAGGGCTCGACCGCGTCGATTGGATCCTCTCGCGGGCGGCCCGCCTGGGGGCCGTTGGCAGCGCGGTCTCGGTCGCCTTCAACTGGGCGCTTGAGAATCCGGTCATGCGCTGGCTGATCGAGCGGCTTACCGGCATCGCCAAGCAGCGCAAGCTCGCCCCGTTCGCCCGCCGCAGTTTCCTCAAGCTGGCTCAGCGCGAACTGGTCGCCCGCCCCCGGCTCGACTCAGAGCAGCGCCCCGTCGTTTACTTTGTCGATCACTTCGCCAATCACCACGATCCCGAACTGGGCCGTGCCCTGGTCGCCATTCTCCGCCGGCATCGCATCCCCGTGCATGTCCCGCCACTGCAGACCGCCTCGGGCATGATCGCCCTCTCGGTGGGCGATGTCGACCAGGCCCGCGAAGCCGCGCTGCAGAACCTGCGGGCTCTCGCCGACCTCGCCCGCGAGGGCTGCGCCATCGTCTGCACCGAACCCTCCGCCGCCCTCTGCCTCAAGCGCGAATACCCCCTGCTGCTCGACCATCCCGACGTCGGCATTGTCGCCCGGCAGACTGTGGAAGCCGGGGCGTTCCTGCTCGACCTGCACCGCCAGGGCCGGCTGCAGACCGACTTTCGCCCCCTCCCGCTGGTCGCTGGCTACCACACTCCCTGCCACCTCAAATCGCTCGGACAGGCGACCCCGTTCGTCGAATTGCTCGGTTTGATTCCCGACCTCGAGCTGCGTACCATCGAAGAAGGCTGTTCCGGGATGGCCGGAACCTGGGGGCTGGCGTCCAAGAACTTCTCCGCTTCGGTCCGCATGGGCTGGGGACTCATTTCCCGCATGCGGCAGCCCGACCTGATGTTGGGGCTTACCGAATGCAGCGGCTGCAAGATGCAGATGGAGCAGGGGACCGCCACTCCCACGCTCCACCCCCTCAAGCTCCTGGCCCTCGCCTACGGGTTGATGCCCGAACTGCGCAGTCGCCTTCGCCCCTCGCGCAAGAGGCTGCTTGTCACATGATTGTTCCGGTGTCGCTGTTCGCCAAGGCCCGCGATCTCGCCGGCGCTCCCCTCGTGCACCTCGAGCTCCCTCCCGGTGCCACGGTCGCCCATCTCCGCCGCGAACTCATCACCGCCTGTCCCCCCCTGGCCCCGCTCGCTCCGTCGCTCCTCATCGCGCTCAACGACGAATACGCGGTCGATAGCCGCGTCGTTCCCCCCGGTACCTCCGTCAGTTGCTTTCCCCCGGTCAGCGGGGGTTGATCATGTCCACATCCACTCCCTCCGTCGTGGTCGAACTCACGAACGACCCCATCGATTACGCCTCGCTGACCGAGCAGGTCCGCACCCCCGCCGCCGGCGCGGTCCTCCTCTTCCTGGGAACCGTCCGCGAATTGACCGCGGGGCGCGAAACGCTCCACCTCGTCTACGAAGCGCATCCCAGCATGGCCCTCACGCAGTTACGCGAACTCGCCGCCGAGGCGACCCGCCTCTGGCCCATCCAGCGGCTGGCGCTCGTGCATCGCGTCGGCCGGCTGGAACTGGGCGAAGTCAGTGTCGCCGTCGCGGTCAGCACTCCCCACCGCGACCAGTGCTACGCGGCGGGCCGCTGGCTGATCGACACCCTCAAAGAGCGGGTCCCCATCTGGAAGCAGGAACACTGGTCCGACGGGGAGGTCGAATGGGTTCATCCAGAGCCGCCGGGGTAAGTCTCTCGAACCCTGCTCCCGGTCGGTTGAATCCCCGGTTGCCTCCCGCAGGTCGTGTGACCCCAGGGACGACCGTGGTGGCTGCAGGGCCAGGGGGCGGACGGAATCTCGAATCAGCCAGGGCAACTCCACCGGGACGGACTCAGATGTCGTTGGTCGATCTCTTCGGACGAGTGCACACGAATCTGCGGATCAGTGTCACCGACCGCTGCAACATTCGCTGCTTCTACTGCATGCCCGAGACGAACGTGCAGTTCATGGATCGCAGCGAGCTGCTCACCTTTGAGGAAATCACCCGCTTCGTCCGCGTGGCGGTGCCCCTGGGGCTGCGCAAGATCCGCCTCACCGGTGGCGAGCCCCTGGTTCGCCGCAACCTTGATCAGCTGGTCGCCCAGATCGCCGGCATCGAGGGGATTGAAGACATCGGGCTCACCACCAATGGTCTGCTGCTGGCCGAGCAGGCGCACGCCCTGTACGCCGCCGGTCTCAGGCGGCTCAACGTCAGCCTCGACGCGCTCGACCCGCAGAAGTTCGAGCAGATCACCCGTCGACGCGGTTACGAGCAGGTCCGGGAAGGGCTCAAGGTCGCCCAGCAGGTTGGCTTCTCCCCCATCAAGATCAACTCGGTCGCGATCCGCGGCCTGTCGGAAGATCAGCTCATTCCGTTCGGGCACTTTGCCCGCGAGACGGGTATCGAGGTCCGTTTCATCGAGTTCATGCCACTCGACGCCGATGGGGGCTGGCGTCGCGACCAGGTCCTCTCCGCCCGCGAAATTGTCGAGACCCTCTCCCGCGGCATTCAGCCACTGCTTCCCGTTCCCAACGCCGATCCGCACGCCCCCGCCACCGAATACCGGTTCGCCGACGGGGTCGGCTGCATCGGGGTGATCGCCTCGGTCACGCAACCCTTCTGTCGGCAATGCGATCGCTTTCGCATCACCGCCGATGGCAAACTGCGGAACTGCCTCTTCAGCCATGAAGAAACCGACGTCCGGGCCCTGTTGCGCAACGGGGGGGAAGATGCCCAGATCGCCCAGGCCATTCGCGACAGCATCCTGGCGAAGGGAGAAGGGCACGAAATCTCCTCCGAGCGATTCGTGCAGCCCAACCGTCCGATGTACTCGATTGGGGGCTGACGTTGCGCCGCCTCTACCTCGACAACGCCGCGACCACCTTTCCCAAGCCCGAACCGGTCTACGCGGCGGTTGACAACTATCAGCGGCAGTCGGGGGGCGCGGTGGGTCGGGGCTCGACCGCCCGGGCCCTCGCGGCGTCCCGCGTGGTCGAACGAGCCCGGGCCAGCCTCGCTCGCCTGTTGGGGCAGGTCCCCTCCGAGCGGTTTGTCTTTGGTTACAGTGGCACCGATCTGCTGAACCAGGCCCTGCAGGGGCTTCCGTTGCAGTCCGGCGACAGGGTGGTCTACACCGCGCTCGAGCACAATTCGGTGCTCCGCCCACTGCATCAACTGCGTGTCGAGCGGGGCATTGAACTGATCGAAGTCCCCGCCACGCCGCAGGGAACCGTCACGGTCGATGCGTTCCGCGCGGCACTGGCCGGGGGGCCGCGACTGGCGGTGTTCAGTCACGCGTCGAATGTGTCGGGAGCGCTGCTGCCGGTCCACGATCTGACCGAACTCTGCCGACAGGCCGGGGCCTGGACGCTGCTCGATGCCTGTCAGTCGGCGGGACAGGTCCCCTGTTCACTCCGCGACTGCCCGGTTGACCTCTGGGTCGCCTCGGGGCACAAGCACCTGCTGGGCCCCTTGGGAACCGGCGTGCTCTACCTGCGCGAGGGAATGGAGGCGATTCTCCGGCCCCTGCGCCTGGGGGGGACCGGCAGTCACAGCGAGAGCGAGCAGCAGCCCGAGACGTTGCCGCACAAGTACGAGGCGGGCAATCTGAATGCTCCCGGCCTGCACGGGCTGGCGGCGGCCCTCGACTGGATTGGAGAGCAGTCGGTCGAGCAACTGTGGCGGCACGACCAGGAACGGACGGCACAGTTGTTGAACGGACTGGAGGGGATCCCGCAACTCGTGCTCCACGGTCCCCCCGCCGGTCCCGATCGCCTGGGGGTGATTTCGCTGTCATTTCCAGGGCTTGACCCACAAGAGATGGCGACCATCCTGGACCAGTCGTTCGGAATCGAGACCCGAGCGGGGCTGCACTGTTCGCCGCGGGCGCATCAGGCCCTCGGGACGCTGTCTGCAGGAGGAACAGTCCGCCTGTCCCTCAGCCCCTTCACGACCGCCGACGACATTACCCACGTGCTCGCCAGCCTGCAGGAATTCGCCACCGGCATGGCGAGCCTGTAAAGCCAGCCAGGCGACCGGAACCGGCATTCGCAACGCCGGTCTCGCGCGTAAGCCGCGCT
>CAIUHT010000306.1 GCA_903898975.1 uncultured Planctomycetaceae bacterium | reverse complement strand
CGGCAGAGCTTTCGCTGCTGGGTGTGCAACCTGGGGGGCGACTGTTTCGCCTTCGTCATGCAGCGGGACCGGGTGGGGTTCCGCGAAGCGCTCGAGTTGCTGGCGCAGAAGGCGGGGCTCGAAATGCCCCGGCACATGTCGCGGGGCGAAGCGGGACAAGACCGTGATGCCCGCATGCGGCACTACGAACTGGTCGCCTGGGCCGAGCGGGAGTTCCACCAGTGCCTGATCGATGATCCGATTGCCCTGCGGGCGCGGAAGTACCTGCGTGATCGGGGGATCAGCGACGAGTCGATGGTGCGGTTTCGGCTGGGGTTTCATCCCGATGACTGGGACTGGCTGCAGAACCGCGCCCGGGGGAAGTACCGGCCCGAGGAGCTGGCGGCGGTCAAGCTGGTCCGCGAGCGGGAGGGGCGGGGGGGCTTTTACGACTGCTTCGTGGACCGCGTGCTGTTTCCGATTCGCGACCCGCAACGCCGGCCGATCGCGTTTGGCGGACGGATTCTGCCCGACTCGCGGAACCAGCAGGGGGCGAAGTATCTCAACAGCGACGAGTACCCGCTGTTCCAGAAGAGCAAGCTGCTGTACGGGCTCGATGAAGCCCGCGAGTGGGTGGCCAAGGGCGATCTGGCGGTGGTGACCGAGGGGTACACCGACTGCATTGTCGCGCATCAGCACGGGCTGAAGAACGTGGTCTGCACGTTGGGGACGGCGTTGAACGAGAGCCACGTCACGCTGCTGCGGCGGTTCGCCCGGCGGGTGGTGCTGGTGTTCGACGGGGACAAGGCGGGGCAGGACGCCACCGAGCGGTCGCTGCCGAAGTTTTTGGCACAAGAGGTCGATCTGCGGACGCTGACTTTGCCGGGGGGGCAAGACCCCGCCGACTATCTGAACGAGCATGGTCCCGAGCCATTCCGCGAACTGCTGCGGGGGGCCCGCGAGGCGTGGGAGTTCAAGTACCGGCGGGTGATGGAGCGGTACGGGGTCGATTCGATCGACAGTCGGCATCGGGTGCTACAAGAGATGCTGGAGATCCTCGCCGAGGTGCCCGTGGCCCCGGGGGGGAGCCTGGCGGGGAAGTGGGCCGAGCGGGAGCAGATTATCCTCGGGGGGTTGGCCCAGCGGCTGAAGTTGTCGGAGGGATTCATCCGGCAGCGATTGGACGAGGCCCGGCACAACCGGCAATTGCGCGGGGGGGGACCGCGCGTGTTGCCGCTGATGGGCACGGGAGGGGTGAGCGGTGCCGGGGCGGGTGGAGTGGGGAACCCATTCGGGGGTGAAGCTGGGGGAGGCGGGGCGGGAGCCGGTGGGGCGGCGGGGGCGGGACCGACGGTGACCTGGCCGGCGTTGCCCAGGAATCCGAGCCGGGATGAGCGGGCCGAGCTGGATTTGCTGATCGCGTTGTTCGCCCATCCCGAGTCGGCGGCGCGGGCCGCAGAGTCTTTGGCCCCAGCGAATCTGTCGCACGCCAGCCTGCGCCGGCTGTATGAGCTGTGCTTGATTGAGCATGCGCAAGGGCGGCCCACGTCGTTCGAGCGGCTGTCGCTGGTGATCGACGATTCGGTGCTGTTGCGGCTGGCTGTGGAAGTCGATGAACTTGCACGGGCCACACAGCCGATGGAAGAGCTTCTGGATCATTCGCTGCTCTACTTTCACCGCCGACAGCAACTGGAGTTCCAGGCGGTACAGGCGGAGGCGGAGCTGGCGGAGGAGCGGGAGGCGAGTGAGCCCGAACTGGGGAGTTCGCTGACCGACGCGGCCCGCGAGAAGTTGCGGCGGGCGATGGGATATCATCGCACCCGCATGTCCCACACAACCGGCACAACCCTGACGCCCCCCCCGAGTTCGAATCCTGGCCCGAGACCAACCACCGGAGAGTCACCCCGTGCATCAACTTGACGAACAATTGCGGGCCCTGGTGGAAGTGGGGCAGCAGCAGGGGTACCTGACCTTCAGCCAGGTGAACGATTACCTGCCTGACGAGGCGGTCAATCCGGAAAAGCTTGACAACCTGCTGGTGTCGCTGCAGGAGCTGGGGCTGGAGATCCGGGTGGAGGCCGACCTCCCCGCCGAGCGGGCGCAGGCGAAGCGCCCGAAGCCCAAGCTGGACGAGGCGCTGCTGCGCGAAGAGGGATCGCGGCGGATCGACGACCCGGTGCGGATGTACCTGGCGCAGATGGGGGAGATTCCGCTGCTGACCCGGCGGGAAGAGATCACGCTGGCGAAGAAGATTGAGATCACGCGGCGGCGGTATCGGCGTGAACTGCTGGAATGCGAATACGTGATGCACGTGGCGATCGACATTCTCGAGCGGGTGCATCGGGGCGAGCTGCCGTTCGACCGGACGATCAAGGTGGCGCTGACGGAAGGGCTCGAGAAAGAGCAGATTTCGCAGCGGATGCCGTTGAACCTGCAGACGCTGCGGCAACTGCAGGCGCAGAACCGGACCGACATCGCGATGTTGAAGGCGGGGGACATGACGCCCGGGCAGCAGGAGGCGATGAGCCACCGGCTGGTGGCCCGCCGGCGGAAGATGGTGACCCTGCTGGAGGAACTGAGCCTGCGGACCGCGCAACTGCAGCCAGCGCTCAACACGCTGAAGCAGGTGGGCGAGCGGATGACGCAGATCGAGCGGCAGGTCGCGGGGCTGTCGGAAAGCCCGGCGGCGCGCGAACAGCGGGCCAACCTGCAGCGGGAGCTGGCCGACCTGGTGTCGCTGACCGGGGAACAGCCCGCGGGAATGGTCCGCCGGCTGCGGACGATTGCCCAGCGGCAGTCGGAATACGAGCAGGCGATGCGGGCCTTGTCGGGGGGGAACCTCCGGCTGGTGGTCTCGATTGCCAAGAAATACCGCAACCGCGGGCTCAGTTTTCTCGACCTGATCCAGGAAGGGAACACGGGGCTGATGCGGGCGGTCGAGAAGTACGAGTACCGCCGGGGGTACAAGTTCTCGACCTACGCGACGTGGTGGATTCGCCAGGCGATTACGCGGGCGATCGCCGACCAGGCACGGACGATTCGCGTGCCGGTGCACATGATTGAACTGATCACGCGGCTGCGCCGGGCGACGCGGCTGCTCGAGCAGCGGAACGGGCGGACCCCGACACTGGAGGAGATGTCGGAGTTCACGCAGATTCCGCTGGAAGAGACGCGGAAGGTGATGCGGATTGCCCGGCCTCCCGTCAGTCTCGATCGCCCGGTGGGGGAGGGGGAGGACAGCTTCTTTGGCGACTTCATCGAGGATGACGCCGAGAAAACCCCCACGCAGTCAGCCAGCCAGGAGATGCTGAAAGACCGCATCGACTCGGTGCTGAAGACGCTGACCTACCGGGAGCGGGAGATTATCAAGCTGCGGTACGGCCTGGGGGACGGCTACACCTACACGCTGGAAGAGGTGGGGCGGATCTTCAACGTGACGCGGGAGCGGGTCCGGCAGATCGAGGCGAAGGCGGTCCGCAAGCTGCAGCACCCGGTGCGGGCCAAGCAGCTTAAGGGCTTTCTCGAAGCCCTCGCGAATCCCCAGAACTGAGCGTTCGGCCCGACGCCGGGCGCTACGGCGCGGGGCGGAGGCTGGTTCAGGCAGACCGGCTGGCCGGATGCGCTGAGCGGCCGTTGGAGATTCGATGTCGCAGCCCACTCGCGGCAGTGAGCAGCCGCCGTGGTGGGAGCGGCTGGGGACGTTGGGGGCTCAGCGGTCTTCGTCTTCGGGGAACAGCACGATATCGGCCTGGTCGCGGAGTTCCTGCATGATCTCCTTGACCGCTCCGGAGAAGCGCTGCTTCCGCAGATCTTCCTTGATCTGATTCTGAACTTCTTCGAACGGCTTCAGGTGGGCGTCGTCGCGGTCCAGCACCTTGACGATCCAGCAGGCGTCTTTGAGGCGGATTGGTTCCGAGACCGACCCGACGGAGAGCGAGAAGAGGGCGGCGTTGACCTCTTCGGCGGCGAGGCTTCCTTCGGTGGTCCAGTCGCGGACGCCACCCGACTCGGCTGTGGGGCCGGTCGAGTGCTTGCGGGCCAGCTCATCGAACGACGTGCCCGAAGCCAGTTCCTGCGAAAGCCTGCGGGCCAGTTCTTCGGTCTTCGCCGGTCCCCCATGCTTGGCGAACGGGAGCTGGATCTGCTGCCACCGCACGCGGCCCTCGACCTTGTAGTCTTCGGGGTGCGACTGGTACCAGGCGACGAGATCGGGACGGTCGAACCCGTCGCGGGGATACGCCTTGCTGGCGAGGAACTGCTCGGACATTTTCTGATTGCGGATCATGGTCCGCAGGGTTTCGACCGTCAGGTCCGATTTGCGGAGTTCAATCTCGAGTTCGCCCAGGGTGCTGACCCCCATCTGCGACATCGTCTTCTTGAGGTCGTCATCCACCTGCTTGTTGAGCGCCTTCTGCAGCGCTTCGAACTGCTCGGACTTCATCTTCCGCCGCAGTCCCTGCAGCAGCAGTTCGCGTTCGATGTGCGGGTCGAGATATTTCTCGGCGACCATCCGGCGGAACTTGCGGTACTCGGCCGGAGGCAACTGTGCCTTGGCCTGCTTCAGTTGAGGAGTCGCCCGCACCAGCACATCGTCGTAGAAGATCGGTTGCCCATTCACAACGGCGGCGACTTCGCCCCGTGCGAGCCGCCCGGCACTTCCCGAGGCTCCCTCGGCGGCGGGTTGCTCGCTGCCAGCCTGCAGCAGTTCGGTCTCTTCGCCCGACGGCATGCGGCCTTCCGCGGTGGTCTCTTCGCCGGCGGCGTCACCGTCGGGGGTGTTGGCCGCAGCGGTGCTCGCGGTGGCTCCCGGGGTGGCGGGCCGACTGGCGGCGAGGCTGGGGCGCGGGCCCGCAGCGGGAGTGTTCGCCGAGATCCGCCGGGGGGGCGGGGGGACGACCGGATCCTTGACCTTCGAACCAGCTCCTTCGCAGCCCCAGAGAGTGGTGAGCCAGGCGACCAGCATCCCGGCCAGGCAAACACGGGGGAAGCGGGGAGGAGCGGTCATGTCGGCACCAGGTTCGAGCCCCCCGACAGGCCCACACCGCGGCGAGGCGATGTCCCGGGGAGACCGGGAGGGGAGTCTTGGCGGAACGCCGGGGGAATCTGGGAAAGGCAGCGAAGGGGCGGGATTCGGGCGGATGACAGGGCGGAGAGCCCCGTCGGGATCCGTCCGGGAGGAGAGCGCGAATGCTTCTACACCGGAAACGGGATTTGCTGCAACAGGGATTTCACCACGACCAGCAGCTTGCGGCCGGAAGCGACGGCGTCGGCGAGGGGGAGGTAGGCCGAGCGCTGGTCCACAATCCGCAGGCGGCCACCCGAGGCCCGCACCAGTTGCCGGATCTTGCCCGGGTGCCGATAGCCCAGCACCAGGTAGCCCGGTTCGAGGTGGAGGTCGTCGATCTGCCAGGGCTGGGCCAGCAGTTGCAGCCGCTTGAGTTCGATGAACATCTCGACCGGTTCGGGCGGGGCACCGAAGCGATCGGCGAGTTCGGCGACCATTGTCTCGAGCTCGGGGGCGGTGGTGACGCGGGAGAAGCGGCGGTAGACCTCGATCTTGAGGCGGCCGGCGGGGACGTAGTGGTCGGGGATGTGGGCGGCGAGGGGGAGGTCGATCGCGACGTGCGACCACTGGGGAAGCGGTTCGTTGCGGAGCTTGCGGACCGCCGTCTCGAGCAACTGGCAGTAGAGTTCGTACCCCACGGCGGCGATGTGTCCGCTCTGTTCGGTCCCCAGCAGGTTCCCCGCGCCGCGGATCTCGAGATCGCGCATCGCGATCTTGAACCCCGCCCCCAGCTCGCTGAATTCCTCGATCGCCTTCAGCCGGCGGGCGGCCGTGCCCGTGAGGCTCCGCCCCTCTTCGAGCAGCAGGTAGCAGTAGGCGCGGTGCTTGTAGCGGCCGACGCGGCCCCGCAGCTGGTGCAGGTCGGCCAGTCCGTAGATGTCGGCCTGGTGGATGAAGATGGTGTTGGCGGTGGGAATGTCGAGCCCGCTCTCGATGATGGTGGTGGCGACCAGCACGTCGATGCGTCCCTCGACAAACGCGACCATGGTCTCTTCGAGCTGGTCTTCATCGAGCTGCCCATGCACGATGCCAATGCGGGCTTCCGGGACGATCGCCTGCAGCCGGTCGGCGATCTTGCCAATGTTGTGGATGCGGTTGTGAACGAAGTAGACCTGCCCCCCGCGATTGAGTTCGCGGACGATGGCCCGCCGGATGAGGTCGGGGTCGAAGCGGTGGACGCGGGTTTCGACCGGCACACGGTCGACGGGTGGCGTCTGCAGGTTCGAGATGTCGCGAAGCCCCAGCAGCGACTGGTGCAGCGTGCGGGGGATGGGGGTCGCACTGAGGGTGAGCACGTCGATCTCCAGCCGCAGCTGCTTGAGCCGGTCTTTCGCCGCGACCCCGAACCGCTGCTCTTCATCAATGATGAGCAGCCCCAGGTCCGAGAATTTCACATCCTGCGAGACGAGGCGATGGGTGCCGACCACCAGGTCGACCTGCCCGGTGGCAAGCCCTTCGAGCACCTGCTTCTGCTCGGCCCGCGAGCGAAACCGCGACAGCGACTCGATCTGGAACGGGTACTCGGCCATCCGCTCGCGGAAGGTGCGGTAGTGCTGTTCGGCGAGGACGGTGGTGGGCACCAGCACGGCGACCTGCCGGCCCGAGTCGATCGCCTTGAACGCGGCCCGCATGGCCACCTCGGTCTTCCCATAGCCCACGTCGCCGCAGATCAGCCGGTCCATCGGCCGCGGCCGTTCCATGTCGCCCTTGAGCTGTTCGACCGCGGCGACCTGGTCGGGGGTCGCCTCGTAGGGGAAGGCCGCCTCGAATTCGTCCTGCCAGTGGCTGTCGGGGGGGAAGGCGAGACCGGGCTGGGTGGCGCGGGCGGCCTGGAAGGCGAGCATTTCCCCCGCCATGTCGGCGACCGCCGCCGCCGCCTCGCGTTTCTTTCGATCCCACGCGGCACTCCCCCCCAGTGCCGAAAGCTGCGGGGCCGACTTGGCCCCACCAATGTATTTCTGCACCAGGTGAATGAGGGTGACTGGCACATACAGCCGCGCGTTGTCGCGGAACTCGAGCATCAACTGGTCTTCGACCTTGCCGTCCTTCTCGAGCGGCTGCATCCCCCGGTAGCGGGCGATGCCCTTCGCCAGGTGCACCACGAGATCGCCCGGGCGAAGTTCGAGGAACGAGTCGATGGCCCGGGCCTGGCTGGCGGCGACGTGCCGGCGGTTTTTGCGGCGGACCTCGCGTCGGCGAAAGAGTTCGTGGTCGCCCACCACCAGCCACCCGGCGTCGGGCAGGCGGAATCCGTGGCGGAGCGAACCGCCGCAGAGGCGGACGCGGTCTTCGCGCAGCAGGGTGGTTTCGGCGAGGAGTTCGCGGACGCGCTGCGCTTCGCCCACGTTGTGGCAGGCCAGCAGCAGGCGTTGGCCGGGGGGGACCAGCTGATCGAGTTCGGCCCCCAGGTCGCCGGAGGGAGAGTCGAGTCGCTGCAGCGATTCCACCCGCAGGCGGCAGACGGTGCCGGTTTCCGACTCGGAGAACGGGGCGACCAGGGCCATTCCCAGCGATTGCAGGCGGGCGAGGGTCGCCTCGACCGTGTGGTACCCGCGCGGGTTGGCGAGCCGGGTGAGGTAACTGTGCCCCTCGCGGACCAGGTCGGGCAGATCGAGCACCGCCACCCAGCTTCCGGTCGGGAGCCAGTCGGCGACGTGCCCCTCGCCCAGGAGCGCGCCGGGAACCGGGCGACTGCGGCGGAGCGCCTCTTCCACCTGGACTTCGAGCGCGGTGTCGCTCTCAACGTCTTCGGCAGCCCCCTCGGCCCCCTCGATTGCGGCGTCGGAGGGGGAGGTGGCCGCAGGCGCAGCGGCGGCGGTTTGACGGGCGGCGGCGCGGGCCGGTCGACCGCGCCGCTTGGGGGGAGCCGAGCCAGCGTCGGGGGCAGCACTGTCGTCGGCGTTGGAGTCGGCGTCGGTGCTGGCTGCCGGGCGTTCACCGCTTTG
>CAIUHT010000305.1 GCA_903898975.1 uncultured Planctomycetaceae bacterium | reverse complement strand
CCCGCCCCACCCCCGGCTGGTCCGAAAAGTTTTTCGGGGCGTAGGTGACGCGCGGGGTTCGCCCGAATTCGCCACAGGCAATGACCAGCACCTGTTCGCTCAGCCCGCGATACTCGAGGTCGTCGAGCAGCGCCGACAGTGCCTGGTCCATCTGGGGCAACCGCTCGCGTTGAGCGTAGTCGAGGTGGAACGCCCCGGCGTGATCGTCCCAACTGAAGTTCTTGGTCGTGTCGTTGGGGGCGGTGGCGTCGATATTGATGACCGCCACACCCGCCTCGGCCAACCGCCGGGCCAGCAGGCAACTTTGTCCCCAGCGATGCCGACCGTACCGATCGCGCCACCGCGGATCCTCCGACGCCAGTTCAAACGCGCTGGCGACCCGGCGACTGGTCAGCATCTGGAAGGCCGCCGAGCGGAACTGATCAATCCCCTCGAGGCTGCCCTTCAGGTCCAGGTCGCGCCGGAAGCGGTCGAACTGGGTCGAGAGGGAGCGTCGATCGTCGAGGCGGGCATTGTCGATGCCAGACGCGAGGGTGAGGTTCTTGGGGGCATAATCGGCGACCGAGGGGTCGCCAGTTTCGAACGCCTTGTGCGCCACCCCGAGGTAGGCGGTCTGCGTCATGAACGGTGCCTTCTGCAGACCAACATACTGCGGAAGGCCTTCGGGATGGCGGCCCCGGAAGTGGCTGGCGACCATGCCAAAGTCGGGGTGTTCGGAGCGGGCGGTGGAGGTGGGGTCGGCGACGCGGGGCGTCTTGCCGGTCAGCACTTCGATACTGCCATCGTTGTGCGAGGCCATCTCGTGGTGGAGCGAGCGGATGATCGAGAAGCGATCGGCCCGCTGGGCCTGCAGGGGGAAGTATTCGCAGATCTCCATCCCGGGGACGTTGGTCGCGATGGGGACGAGGGGCCCGCGATATTCGCTGGGAGCCTGCGGTTTGAGATCGTACGTTTCGAGCTGGCTGGGACCGCCCCACATCCAGAACAGGATGACCGAAGTGGCTCTCGGGGACGAGGTGCCCGAGGCTTGAGCCATCGCCCGGCGGCGGAGCACCTCTTCGAGCGACACCCCACCCAGTGCGAGCACACCAGCCCGCAGGAATTCCCGCCGGCGGACAGGTCCGCGACAAAACAAAGGGGGCATGGCAGTCTTCCGCAAACGACCCACGATCCAGCCACTGTGGGCATCCATCAGCGGCTATTGAAATGTATCGGCACCGCGGGTGGCGGGCAATGACAGTTCCGCTGACCCAACCGGGTTTGAGCGCCTGTGGGTCGGTCGTGCATGAGTTCGGCAGCCAGCAAACAAATCGCGGCCAGGGACGTTACTGATCTGCCGTGCGAGCCCCGTGCGAGAGTTATCGGGCGACCACAGCGGAGGATTCTTGAGCGCGCGGGGGGGGGCGTCAGCTTCGCTTTTTGTGGTGACGCAGCGCGCGATCGGCGGTCGCTGGTGGCCTGCTGCGCGGGGTCGGTTGAGCGATTGCCGCGGTGCCTGTTTGCGGATGCCCGCGAAACACGGCGTCTCCAGTCCGTAGTGGCGTTCGCTCGCTTATCCAGTTGTTTCTGCTGACTTGTTCCGGTTGTTTGCACCAGGAGATTGCTCATCATGACGACGACATTTCGAACGGCATGGCTGGCGTTGTTTCT
>CAIUHT010000304.1 GCA_903898975.1 uncultured Planctomycetaceae bacterium | reverse complement strand
TTCAATGCCGACAAGACGATCGCGGGCTGCGTCTCGTGGGCGCCCGACATTTACAACCTCGCGAAGGTCTCGGGGAACAGGCTGCTGGTCACCACCCAGCAGGCCAACAAGCTGATCGCCGACGTCTGGTTCGCCCGCAGCGATTTCGCCCGCGATCAGCCCGGCATCATCGAGGCGCTGGTGCGGGGCATCTTCGACGCGATGGTTGAACTCCGCGACCAGGGAGCCCGCCAGGAGCTCGCCGGGCTGATGTCGAAGGGTTACAACATCCCCGCCCCCGACGCCCTTGCGATGCAGGGGGATGCCCACAGCACCAACTGGGCCGAGAACTACCAGTTCTTCCTCAACCAGAACAACCCGACCAATTTCGAGCGGGTCTGGAACCAGTCTTATCTCCTCTATCGCCGCGATCGCCGGATCCGCAATCGCCCGGTCCCGTTCGACCAGGTGATGGATCCCTCGGTCATCACCAAGCTGGCCAAGGAAGAGAAATACGCCACCCAGCGGGACGAGTACCAGATCCAGCTGACCCCCAAGACCGTGGGCGAGTTGGCCGAGAATGAAATCCTCACCAACACGGTGGTGGTCAAGTTCTTCCCCAACAGCTGGGATCTCTACAAGAAGATCAACCGCAAGGTCGAGGGGAAGGATGTCGAAGAACTGTACGACCCCAGTGTCGACCTGACGCTCGAAGAGATTGCCCGGCTTGCGGGGCAGTTCGGGGCCGCGTATGTGCTGATCCAGGGGCACACCGACGCCTCGAAGCGGGGCGAGATTCCTGACTCGCTGGTGCGGGAACTGTCGCTCAACCGGGCCAATGCCATCAAGGAGGCGCTGCTCCGCAAGTTCCCCGAACTTGAGCCCTCGCGGTTCCAGGTGGAAGGGAAAGGCTGGGATATGCCCGCCGATCGCAATGATCCCAACAACCATCTCAAGAATCGCCGGGTCGAGATCAAGGTCTATTCGGCCGAGCAGGAATGACCTCCTCACCCGCGCCCGGCTCGCAACCTCCCGAACCCCCGCCCGGGGGAGCCAACTCGGGCAAGCCAGGGTCCCCCGCGCCGACGTCTCCTGCGGGAACGGCGGCGGGCGGTCCCGCGACTGCTGAAACAGCGACGGGAAGTTCTTCCTCGGCGGGCACACGCACGAGCGGCCCCCCGGCTGCATCCCCGACCCCATCCCCGGCTGGCACTGCCCGGTCGGCTGCGTCCCAGCCCGTACCAGCCAGCGGCGGGGCGTTCGCCGCCCTCGAGAATTTCTTCGCTCTTCGGCGGGAGATTCCCGCCTGGGAGGCACTCTGCCTGGGCCTGCTGTCGCTGGGGGTCTGCCTGGCGGTCTGGCTGCTGCTCACCAGTGGTCCCGGTGAAGAGCGGATTGTCGGCCCGCTGGTGCTCCCCAGTCCGGCGGAGACCCTCCGGGCCCTCCCCGAACTGCTGTTTGGTCCGGTCGCCGCTCCCGCGTTCGACGACGAACCCGCCACCTCGCCCACCTGGTCCGAGTACTGGCGCGGGCTCTTCTCGCCCGACGCTCTTGTGGGCAACCTGTGGGTGTCGCTCCGCCGCCTGCTCCTGGGCTTCGGCCTGGCCGCCGCGGTCGGGGTTCCCCTCGGGGTCCTCTGCGGCTGCTTTACCCGCGTCAACGCGTTTTTCACGCCACTGGCGGTGTTTGGCCGCAATATCCCCCTCGCGGCACTCGTGGGGCTCACCTTTTCAGCCTTCGGGATTGGGGAACTTCAGAAGGTGATGTTTATCTTCCTGGCCTGCGTCGCCTTCGTTCTCACCGACACCGCCCAGTCCATCCGGCAGGTGGGCGAACAGTATGTCGACACCGCCTACACCCTTGGGGCCCGGGGCTGGCAGGTCATCTTCAAGGTGCTGGTCCCGCTCGCGCTGCCGCGGGTCTGCGACTCGCTTCGGCTGCTGTTCGGTCTTGCCTTCGGCTACATCATGCTGGCCGAGACCATCCGCTTCGGGAATGAAGCGGGGGGACTGGGCAACGTCATCAACATGGCCATGCGGCGTGGCCCGCGCGAGAATGTCTTCCTGGTGCTGCTGCTCATTCCCGTGGTCGCCCTCGTCATCGACCGGGTGCTGCAGGCGCTGCAGCGCAGCCTGTTCCCCCACGTCTTCGGGGGCTCGGGCTGGCTGCATACCGCACTCACCCGGGTGCTGCACCTGGGGGAAGACCTCTGGTCCTCGGTCACCCGCCGCTCGGGAGCCGCGCCCGCGACAACTGTTGTGACCGCCACTGCTTCGGCTACGCCGCACAATCCTGGCGCGCAAAATAACGACTCGCCCAGTCCCGGCTCGCAGGCCCGCCAGGGAGGCCGTTCATGACCACGCCCCAGCAACAGCCACACCCCAAGGGGGCCGCCCACCCGGGCTCTGCGGCTGGCAGCCAGCACGTCGGGATGGCCGATGTGCTGCCCGGCGTGCAGGCCCAGGCCACGCTCGACCGCCCCCCGGTTGTTGAATTCCACGGCGTCACCAAGACCTACCACCACGGGCAGCCGGGCGAGTTCACAGCCATCCGCGATGTCTCGTTTGTGGTCGAAGACCTGACGGGGCAGGGGGAGTTTGTCTGCGTGCTGGGGCCCAGCGGGTGCGGCAAGAGCACCATCCTGCGGCTGATCGCCGGGTTGGGGCCGCAGCATCCCTGCACCGCCGGCACGGTGCACGTCTTTGGCCAGCCTGTGACGGGTCCGGGGGCCGACCGCGGCATGGTCTTTCAGGACTACACCAGCTTCGACCACCGGACCG
>CAIUHT010000303.1 GCA_903898975.1 uncultured Planctomycetaceae bacterium | reverse complement strand
GGGGTGGCGACGGCGCTGGGGGTGGTGTTGAGCCTGGCTCCTCAGGCGTGCGGTGTCGCCGGCGCCGTGTTTTTGGTGTCGCTGTTCGTCGGGCGGTACATGTCGCTGGCGTCGATGCTCGCGGCGATTGCGTTTGGGCTGTTGCAACTGTGGTGGATTCCGCCCCGCGACTGGTCGGCGAGCAACGCCGGGCTGGTGCTGTTCAGCGTGCTGGTGCCAGCGCTGATCGTGTGGCGGCATCGGGGGAACCTCAAGCGGTTGTGGCAGGGGACCGAGCCGCGATTTCAATTCCGCAAAAGCGCCCCAGCGGAGTCATCCGCGCCCCCCAGTGCGCCCCCCGTGTGAGAAAACGACCGTGGCGCTGTGCCGGCATGGGGGAGCGCCCCGGGCCGGCGGCTGCGGGTGCGGTGAGTCTTTCCGAAACTCGATGGCGTCGATTTGGGCTTTGGCTGGCCCGGCGGTGCCGAATTGGGGCTGGGTCGAAAGACCGTCGCCCCGGGGCCGGGTGGGGCGTTGGGAGGGAATTCGTGGGGAGTTGGCCGGGAGTTCACGGAGAGTCGGCCGGAAGTCGACGGGGAGGGGACGGATCAGCGTTCGGTGATGAGACTGGGAATTCCGTTTGCAACGCATGGAGCAGGTGAGCCGGTCCAGGCCAGGCGGCTGGCCTCCCGGCATTGGCACCGATGATTGACGGGGGTTGGCCCCGAGGCTTACGGTGGGGCGTACCTTGGGGGAGTGCGGAGTGGATTGGCCCCCTCTCGACGGACTGTCTTTTGAGGAGCGTGGCGCGGAATGGCCAAGAAACGGGCGGTGAAGAAGAAGCACACGGGCCGCATTGTGCTGCGGACAGGCGAGGCGCTGGTCGAAGCGGAACAGGGGTGGTCGGCGGCCGAGCCCGAAGTGGTGATTGGCGAACTGGATGGCCCGGTCGGGTATGCCATCGCCAACCTGCTGGGGAACCAGGTGCAGGGGCACTCGCGGGTCTTCGCGATTCTCAACTGCGACGTCCAGGTGCGGCCCGTGACGCTGATGGTCAGCAAGGTGACCGTCACCAGCACCCGCTACACCAACGTGCTGATGGGGACTGTGCAGGCGGCGATCGCCAACGGTGTGCTCGACGCCGTTCGCGCGGGGGACATTCCCAAGGCGCGGGTCAACGAGCTGGGCATTATCGTCTCGGTCTGGCTCGACCCGGCGGTCCTGACCGAGCAGGTCGATTATTCGGTCCTCTTTGAGACCCATCGGGCGGCGACCGCCAAGGCGATTGCCAAGGCGATGAACAACGAGCCCTCGATTGACTGGCTGTTGAAGAACCAGGCCTCGACGGTCCACTGCTTCCACCAGATGGCCCTCGATTCGCAGAAGTGATCCCCGTGGTGATCCCCGTCTGCGAGCAGGAGGGCCCTGAAGTGATCCCCCCGCCCGGGAGACGCCCTCAAGAAGTTCCGGTATGGCCTCCGACAGCCTGATCGACCGAGCCTGCGGGCGGTTCGCCGCCTGGCTGCTGGCCAACCCCCGGCTGGTGCTGGGTGGGCTGGTGGTGTCGGTGGTGCTGTCGCTGGTGTTCATTCCCCGGCTGCGGTTCGACTTCGCGCCGCAGTCGATTTACGTGGGGAACGACTCGCTGGTCGCCTACTCGTACGAGTTCAAAGAGACCTTTGGGCACGACGAGTCGGTGGTGCTGATTGTGTTGCAGGCCGAGGGGGAGGGGGATGTGCTCGACGCCCCGGCCCTGCAGTGGCAGTTGCGGGTCGCCGAGCGGCTGCGCGAGATCCCGGGAATTGCCCGGGTCGAGTCACTGGCGACGCTGGAGGCTCCGCGGCCCGGGCTGGGGGGAGTGCGGCTGGAGCGGATTGTGAAGACCGACCCGCTTGACGAGGACGCCGCGTTTCGCGCCCGCGGGCAGTTCGACAATATGCCCCTGCTGCGTGGCGGGTTGCTGAGCGGCGACGATCGGCTGGCCACGCTGCCCGTCTTTCTCGACCTCGACAAGCCCGACATTGACCAGACCAAGGCCCTCGTACGGCAGATCGAGGGGGTCCTGAACAGCGAGCCCTTGCCGACCGGATACCGGTGGCGGCTGGCCGGGTTGCCAGTCTTGCGGGTCGAGATTGTGAACGACCTGCGGGCCGACCAGTGGACGCTGATCCCGCTGGCGGCGATCACCTACCTGGCGGTGCTGTGGTTCATGTTCCGCTCGGTCTCGGGCTCGCTGCTCCCCATGGTCGCTGTGGGGATCGCGCTGGCCTGGACGTTCGCGGTGTTCGCGGCGACGGGGGAATCGCTCAACCTCGTCAGCAATGTGCTGCCGGTGCTGCTGCTGATTATTGGCGTCTCGAGTTCGGTGCAGCTGGTGAGCTGTTATTCCGAGGAGATGCAGGCGTGCGGCGGAGACCGGCTGGCGGCGGCGCAGCGGGCGATTGCCCACATGACCCCCGCCTGCCTGCTGGCCGCGGTGACGACGGCGATTGGGTTCGCCAGCGTGGCGACCGCCCGGTCGCTGGTGCTGAAGCGGTTTGCCTGGCAGGCGGCGCTGGGGGTGGGGTTCCAGTATCTCTGCACGCTGCTGACGCTGGGGACGCTGTTCCGGTTCTTCGCCCCGCCCCGGCGCGATCCGACACTCGAGGGACGCCCGGGACCGGTCACCCGCTTGGCGGCCGCCCTGGGGGCGGCGGTGGCCCGACACCCCTGGCCAACGGTCTGCGGGGCCCTGCTGGTGGTGGCGATCTCGCTGTGGGGGGCCCGGGCAGTCCGCATCAACAGCTACAACGCGCTCGAGACCTTTCAGCCCGATCATCCCGCCGTCCAGACCCTGAAGCTGGTCGAGAAGGAACTCTCGGGCGTGGTGCCGCTGGAGGTCAGCCTGCAGGCCGACCGGGCCGGGCGGTTCTTGGAGCCCGAGGTCTTTCACAAGACGGTCGAGTTCACCCGCCAGGCCCGCAGCCTGCCCGGCGTGCTGGCGGGGCAGTCTTACGCCGACCTGCTCCGCGAGGTGGTGTCGCACTGGCCCGGACGCCGGGTCTCGGAGAGCGACCTGGAACTGGTTCCCGAGACTCCGGCCGGTCAGCGGCGGCTGGAACGGGCCGCCGGGTTCACCGAGAAATTCCCCGAGGCGACCCATCATTACGACTATCTGTCGCCCGATGGGACGCGGGCGCGGGTCCGGCTGCGGATTGCCGAGATTGGTTCGCAGCAGACGCTGAAGCTGATTGGCCAGCTGGAAAGCGCGTTGCGGGAGCAGTTTCCCGAGGGGGCGGGAATTGAGGCCCGGCTGACGGGAGAGGCGTATGTCTCGGCCCTGGCGTTGACGACGCTGATTCGCGACCTGTTCTTCTCGCTGCTGACGGCATCGCTGGTGATTTTCAGCCTGATCGCGCTGGAGTTCCGGTCGTTGCGGGCGGGGCTGATTGCCGCGCTGCCGAACCTGACTCCGCTGGCGATCACCATGGGTTACATGGGCTACCGCGGGTACGACATGAACGTGGGGAACGTGATTGTCTTCACCGTCTGCCTGGGGCTGGCCGACGACAACACCATTCATTTCCTGTACCGGTTTCGGGAGGAATTGCGTCGGGGACACCCAGTGCCCGATGCCATTCAGCGGGCCTTCCTGGGCACGGGCCGGGCCATTGTGGCGACCAGCCTGCTGCTGCTGGCCGGGTTGGCCGCGTTGCGGATGTCGAACTTCGTCCCCACCCAGCGGTTCGCCGAGTTGACGTCGGTCACCATCCTGGGAAATCTGCTGGGGGTGCTGCTGCTGTTGCCGGCCTGGCTGAAGCTGGTCTGGCCCGACACCGAACCAGGGGCAAGTGCCGCGACAGCGGCCGGCGACGGTCTGGAGGTGGGCTTACCCGCGACGCCGACGTCGACGCCGACGTCGACACAGACACCATTGAGCGTGAATTCGACTGAGTCGGCCTCGGGGGCGAAGTCCACAACGATCCCCCAGGAGAAGACCGCCCCGACGACTCCACCGGCGGGTCAGGCGTGAGGAGTCTCCTGCCTAATGGCCCGGGCCGGGCCGCGGCGGATGGCGACAGTCCGGGAAAGGGACAGGGAATGCTGCTGGCAGTCGAGACTTCGGGAGCGGTGGGATCGGTGGCTCTCTTCGACCAGGGAGTCTGCCGATTGTCGCGTTCCCTGCAACTGGGGGGCCGCCATGGGCAGACGCTGCTGCCCGAGATTGACCGACTGCTGAAAGAGCTTGGGCTTGCGCCGGCCCAGATCACCGCCGTCGCGGTCGGCCTGGGCCCGGGCAGCTACACCGGGTTGCGGATTGGCGTGGTGTGCGCGAAGACGCTGGCGTTCGCGCTGCGTTGTCCGCTGGTCGGGGTGGAGACTTTCCGCTGCATCGCCGTCGCCAGCGTGGCGGGCACGACCGAATCGCCAGCCTCGCGACCTGGGGCGGGAGAAACTGGAAAGCTGGAGGGCGCTCCCGCCGCGGTCAACACGAACCTCGCAGACCCTGGCGGGCCTGAGAGCCCCTCGCTCTGGGTGGTGGCCGACGCCCTTCGCGGTCGACTGTTCACGGGGCGATATTCGATTGCCAGCCGGGAGCAGCTCACCGCGCTCGAGCCACTGGCGGTGCGGGAAATGACCGACTGGCTCGTCTGCCTGCGACCGGGAGACCGGGTCAGCGGCCCGGGGGGCGAGTTGGTGCGCGCGAGTCTCCCCGAGGGAGTCGAATTGACCCCCCCAGCCACCTGGTTGCCGCAGGCTGAGGAAGTGGGCCGGCTGGGAATTCTCGACTTGTCGCGCGGCATTTCCCACGACCCGGCGACGCTGGCTCCGCTGTACCTGCGCGAGAGTTCCGCCGAGACACAGTGGGACAAACTGCACGGCGGACGGAAGTAGCCAGGGGAGCCCCTGGGGCGGAGCGTTTTCCCATTTGGGCACAGCCCGCAGCTTACGGGCTCTGACCGGCGAGGTTTTGCAATGTGGTCTGAGCGGCGACCCGGATGGCCGGTTCGGCGTGGGCGTCTGAGAGGGGTTGAATGACCCCCTGCAGTTCCTTCCGTTCCTCAGCGGTGAGCAGCGGGGTCAGTTCCCCAATCGCCACGAGCGCGTTTTTGACCGCGAGGAATCGCGCCAGGTCGTCAGTGGTCGCGGCGGGAGCCGACTGGCTGCCACTGGTGACCGCGTCGAGCAGCACCTTCAACCCCGCCCGGTCATTGTGACGGACGAGAGCGACTGCCGAGTTCAGCCGGACACCGGGGTCAGAATCGGACAGCAGGGTGGTGAGCCTGGCCCGTGATTCGGGCGTTTCCAGCAACCCCAGCGTGTAGCTGGCGGTGACCCGGAGCAGCGGGTCTTCGTCCTGCGAGAGGGGGAGGACCTCAGCGGCGGCGGCCTCGGCGTGCACCGGTTCGCCGGCCCGGCGGAGGCGGTCGGTCATCACGGCGATCGCCAGCAGGGCGTTCTTCCGCACTTCACGATCTTGCGTAGGCTGCAGTGCCTGGTGCAGCGCGGGAAGCACCGCCTCGGGGGAGTTGAGCAGCCCGCAGGTCTGGGCGAGGAACGACTGGAACTGCACATCGGCCGGTTGCGGACTGGGCCGCTCGGACTCGGTGGAGAGCAGTTTGGCCAGGTTGGCGACGAGTTCGGGATTGGAGGCGAGATGTTGCCCCTGGGCTCCCTGGTCTTGATCGGCCTTGAGCATCTGGGCGAGCCCCATCGCGCCCCGCCAGCGGCGATGTTCGTTGGGGTTCCGCAACTCCATGACCAGGCGCTGCCAGTCGGTCTCGGAGGTGGCGATTTTGCCAAACAGCGTCCAGGTCGCCACAATCGCCGCGACAATCAGCCCGGGAACCACAAACAGCTGAAAGATAAAGCCGATGGAAGGGGGGCGGACCGGGGGG
>CAIUHT010000302.1 GCA_903898975.1 uncultured Planctomycetaceae bacterium | reverse complement strand
CGATCTTGTTGAGGCAGATAATGGGTCGCAAACCCCCGGCGTGGGCCCCAATCAGGTAGCGGTCAATCAGGCTGGGCTTCAGCTTGGGCTGGGCCACTGACGCCACGATCAGCACCTGGTCGACATTCGCCACCAGCACAT
Organism: uncultured Planctomycetaceae bacterium; assembly: GCA_903898975.1. Taxonomy (GTDB): domain Bacteria; phylum Planctomycetota; class Planctomycetia; order Planctomycetales; family Planctomycetaceae; genus UBA10511. The sequence continues at coordinate 1,591 of CAIUHT010000302.1, read as the reverse complement.
GCTTGCGGTTCCGGATCTTGCGGGCCAGCACCCCGCCCCGGGGTTCCACCCGTTCAATCACTCCCTGCCTGTCATCCACCGGACGGACCAGCACCCGGTCCCCAGCGGCGACCACGGTGCGTCCCTCGACCGCCATGTCTTTCAGCACCTGCCTGACCGAGCACTCCAGTTCGCGTCCCTGGCCCAGGTCGACCAGGCACCCCGCTCCGCGCGGGCTTAAGACCCGGCCCGCCAGCAATCCCGTGGTGTCGATCGCCCGCAGGTTCGGGTCGTCTTCGGTCACCAGGATGGTGCGGTGCCGACTGAGTCCCCCTTTGCCCGAGATCCGCTGATCGGCGGCGAGATCGTCGAGGCGGGCTTCATCCAGCGGCTTGAGATTGCGAAACCGCCGCGCCTGTTCCCGGTTTTTCCGCAGAGGGACCCGCGATTTGCGTTTACTCATCGTCGGATTGCAGCCAGCGGAAGGCCTCGTCCTCAGGGGTGGTGGGGCGGCCTGGCGGGGGGTTGCCCGCTGCGCCCGGACGCGGCTTGGGGCTCTGCGGGGCGGGCTGGGGGCGCCTTTCGGGACGGGCCAGTCCCGCCTTCTCCAGCAGGCTCATCTGCAGATCTTCGGCTGTGTCAAGCGGCGGAGGAGGCTGCGACCCGGCAGGGGGGTCGTACTCCACCAGGAAGCGGTGCTTGGCAATGCCCAACTCTTCGCCCGGCAGCACCCACGACCGCTTGACCTTCACGCCGTTCACCTTCGTCCCGTTGCTGCTGCCCAGGTCGTTCACCTGCCAGTATCCGTCGATCAGCGTTAACTCGCAGTGTCGACTGGAGACATTCCCGAACTCCAGCAGGATGTCGCAGCCTTCCCGACGACCCACCACGAGACGCGTGCGGACCAGGGGCACAGGATCCCCACCACCAACGGGAACCAGCTCTCCGTGCATGGAAACCTTTCAGGCACTCGGACGAATGTCGCGGGAGGAGTGCGGCAGGTTGCCCTCGGGGTCCTCAAGAGGCGAGGACCGGGGCCGGGATGGCCCCACAAGATCCCGTGATGACCAGGATCTTGTGCCGCCCGTGTGTGAGTGGCAAGCGAGTTCCCGTGACAACCGGCACATTTTCATCGTACGCCGATCGCCCAAGCCGAGTCAAATACGCACGGCGCACTGTGGGCTGCGGCTGGGCACAGGCCAGCGAACTCTGCTCGGGTGGCGCCTAGCGGTGAACCACCACTTCGCGATCGACCTGCCCCCCAGCATCACGCCAGAGAGTTCCGTCCGCCCACTCGACCGTCAACTGGTCGTAGGTGGTGATGTTTCCCAGGCCAAAGTGGGCCCGCGGGTCGTGGCTTGAGAGGTAGCTCGCCGATGGATTGACTTCGCGCACGTGCACGCGGTCCCCGGTTCGCACCGTGATCTTCGCTCCCACACCGTCGCGGGGCCCCCGGGCGTCGATCAGTCTCACCCGCAGCCAGGTCCCTTCGCGGGGGGCGTCGTTCCGCCACAGTCGCACCGGCCCCCCACAGCCAGTGGTGAGGAGATCGAGATCGCCATCGTTGTCGAAGTCGGCGACTGCCAGGGCCCGGGTCACCTCGGCCCGCATG
>CAIUHT010000301.1 GCA_903898975.1 uncultured Planctomycetaceae bacterium | reverse complement strand
GGAGGTCGCCTCGGCCTCGGCGCTGCGGTGGTTTTTGACCGCGGGCATCGTCGGCACGGCAGCTGTCGCGTGGTCGACCTCGTTCCGCCGGGCAAACGCTTCCGCCCCCACATCCCTGTTCGACCGCTGTGTCAGTCCGTTCGCGGAACAAGCAGTCCTGCTGGCAATGCTCTTCAAGCTCGGCTGCCTCATCGGGTTCGCCCTGATCGTTGGCACGCTGGTGACCACGCCGCAGTCCGCGCCGCTGATCAGTGGCGGAGATCTCAGGCTGTGCCTGGCGGTCGCCGCTGCTGGACTGGTGCTGGGACTGCTCATCCACCTCGGAGTGTTTCACGCTCTTAGTGCTGAGGTCGGCACCCCGCTCACCTCGGAGGCGGGGACCCTCGGGGCCGCACCCGGCACGACCGAGAGGCTCGTCCGGCAATCTCGCTCGAGCACGAACTCCGCGACCATGACGCTCACGGCCCCAACCCTCAATCACTCGGCGATCAATCACTCGGCCTGGGCTGGTTTGGTCTGGCTGCTGGGGCTGGGTCCGCTGCTGGTGGTGATCCTGTTTGGCGTCGCGCAGGCGTTGCGCGGAAACCCCCTGCTGGGTCCCGAGCCGGGGAGTCTGTTCCACTCGCTCGGGTTGGCGCTCAATCATGCCATTCCGCTGACGGTTTGGGGCCTGGTGCTGGCGGGACAGGCGTACCGGTTCCGGCGGACCACGCCGCTGTTCCTGTCGGGACTGCTGTTTCAGTCGGCGACCACGCTGGCCGTGCTGTTCACGGCGACCCGGGCCGGACGGACGCTCGACGCGGCTCTCTGGAGCGAAGTGCTGTGCTGGAACAGCCTGGTCGCCTCCCTGCTGACGGGACTGTGGTGGTGGCAGCGCGAACGCCTCGAAGGCTCAGCAACCACCGACCTGCTTCCCGGCAACCAGCGACTGAGCCGGCCCTCGGCCCTGTTGCTGTTCCAGACCCGGCTGGGCCCGATCCTGTGGGGATTAACGCTGATCCCCGCGCTCCTCGAGTTGTGGGTGTCGCACCACTGGGGACCGGCCTCGGCGAGCATCGCCGGGGGATTGGGCACGATCTCGTTCGGGGCGGCACTCCTCGCCCTCTGGATGTGGGCCCGGTCCGATGAATCGGGGAATCTCTGGCCCGCGTGGCGGACCTGTCTCGCAGGGGGGTGCGCGGTCTGGCTGGGGACCCAGATCGGACGCCTCGACCCGGCTTGGCTCGCTCCGGTCAATCACTGGCAGGTGCTGGCACTGTTGCTGACCCTCGGCACAGTCGCACTCTGGCTGACGCAGTGGCAGCAGTCGAAGTCCGCCGCCGCCCACATGGGAACCGACCACCCGCGCCACTTGTCGGAGGTGATCACGCTGGGAATCCTGGCCTGCTTTGCCAGCCTGTGGAATGGGGAGCCCGATTGTGCCTGGCCCAACACCAGTGTCGCGCTGGTGCTGGGAGGGCTCTGCCTGGTCCATGGAGCGTGGCGGGGCGCCCGCAGCTGGAGCTGGGGAGCGGTCGGATTGTGGTGCCTGGGGCAGGTCCTGTTCGAGACCTTCACCCAGCGAGTTCCCGTGGTCGAGTTGCTGCTGGAGGCTCGTCCCTGGAGTCTTCCCACCCGGATGCTGCTGTTGGCGGCGATTCCCGCGACGATCTCCGTGGCGATTCGCCCTCGTTCTCACTCGGGTGGGCTCGCACCGGACGGTCGGCTGAGTGGCCTGACGAGCCTGCTCCCCGACCCGGCACGCGTTGTGGGCAGCCTCGGCCTGCTGCTGGTGGTCGCAAACATCGGCATGGAATTCGCCTGGTGGCGGAATGTCGAAACCGAAGTCACCGCGTTCACGCGGCTCGCGCTTCCCATCGCGCTGCTGGCTCTCTGGGGAGCGACCCTGTTCGATGGCACGCGGATGCGTTCCATTCCGCAGATCTATCTCTCGGCCTGGGGCATCGCCTGGGTGTTTGCGACCCAGGGTGACAGGTCGCTTGGCCTGATGGGCGATCGACTGCTGTCGGCCCAGGCGGTGCTCTCGGGCTGCTGTGGCCTGTTGTGGCTGCGGCGCCGCGACCTGGGCCTCGTGGCCCAATGGCTGGGAGTCAACCCCAGCAGTCGGAATGTCGAGGTGAACCGCTACTGGCTCCGCCGGGCCACTGGGTTCGTCAGCCTGGCGGTCTTGCTGCTGGCATTTTTCCGCGTCAACGATCGCTCATTCCAGAACGGTCCCACGCTCGAGAGCCTGTTCACGCTGGGTCTCCCGGTGGTGGCGTTGATTCCCGTGGGGTTGCTGGCGCTGTTGTGCCGGCCCAGCAACGATCTGTGGCTCCGTGGCCAGATTCTGCGACGCGGGGCGTGGGGGATGATCTTCGCGGGCTGGGCGGTGGCTGGCACATCGGGCCTGCTCAGCGTTTCCGGCCACTACACCCTCTGGTGGAGCATCCTGCTGCTGGCAGTGACGGTCTACCAGGCCGCGCTCGTCATCGCCGCACGTTACTGCATGGGAGAATGGGCCGAGTGGAAGGTCGCGATCGGCCGATTGCTGCGCTGGCTCCCGGGTCTCTCGCTGGTTCTGCACCTGCTGATGGTCGCCTTGCACCCCGCCGGGAGCGAACCGTGGGGCCTGGCCGGCGTATGGGGAATGGCCTTGCTGCTGCTGAGCCTGCTGTTGATGGCGATC
>CAIUHT010000300.1 GCA_903898975.1 uncultured Planctomycetaceae bacterium | reverse complement strand
CCGCAGCTATGCGTTCGCCGCCGGTGTCTCCGCCACCCAGGGGGGCGTGGCGCTGGGGGGGCAGCTCACCAACACCGAGGCCACCTACGGGGTGAACGCCCAGGTTTCCGACAGCACCATCACCAGCACCGCGACCGGCAGCGAGGCCGGTCTGACGGTCGCCGCCACAATGAGCCCCGTGGCGATCTCCGGCGCGGGCAACCTGATGTACAACTACGTCGTGGAGGGGACCGTCTATGTCTCCGCCGGGGCGGCGGTGACCAACCTCACCGTCAACGGGTCGGCCACCGCGCAGATCACCGGCTCGACCGTGAACCTGGCCAATGGCGGCGTGAACGTGGTGACCATTTCGGGCCCCCCACCGGAAGACCCGGACCAGGCCACCGCCCTGGAGAACCTGAACCTCCCGCTGTCCTCGTCCAGCAACAACTTCTACTCGTTCGCGGTCGGGGCGGACATCAGCAATGCGATCGCCACCGGTGAATTCTCGCTGACGTTCAACGACATCCAGTCGTGGAATCTCACCGCCCAGATCACCGATTCGACCGTGACCGCCGGGGGCGATCTCACGGTCGAGGCCAGCGACAATTCCGAGATCATTGCCGGGGCGGGTTCGCTGGCGGTGGTTGCTTCGGGCGACGTGGATCTGCAGGCGGCGTTTGGCGCCGCGGTGGCGAAGAATACCTTCGTCGGCACCACCACCGCCCAGGTTGTCGATTCCGCGGTGACCCTGGATGGCACTGCTTCCGACCTGGCGGTCTCGGCCAGCAGCAACCGGCTGATCAGCACCGGTGCGGCGGGAGGTCAGGGGGGTGGGGCCGTGGACGCCGGGACCGCCATCACGCTCAACACCATCGACAGCACCGTGACCGCCCAGATCGCGGGGACCAGTTCGTCCCCGACCACGGTCACGACCAGCGGGAACATCCTCGTCGCGGCCAGCGACGCCTCGACGATTGGCTCGGGGGCCGGGCAGATTGATCTGTCGTTCCTGCCAACCAGGGACGATTCGGAGGTCGTCGCGGCGGCTGCCGCGGCTGCCGCCGTCAACACGGTGAATCAGTCGGTGTCGGCCAGCGTCGACACCGCGACGCTGAACGCCCCCACCGGCTCGATTGAGGTCACCGCCGAGGCCGAGAGTTCCCTCACCGCGAATGCGGTGGGGGTGGCGTTCACGCTCGCGACCGAGTCATCGTTCTTGAATTTGGATGGCGCGGGCTCGGGGACCAGCAACACGCTCAACAGCTCGGTGCTGGCCGAGGTGGCCGACAGCACGGTCCACGCCGGTTCGCTCGCGGTCGCGGCGACTGACGACTCCACCATCCAGGCGGGTGCCGGCACAGTGGCGATCCAGGCTCTGGTCTCCACCCAGGGGGCCAACCTCTCGGCGGCGGTGGGAGTGTCGATTGCCGAGAACACAGTGGGGAGCGCCTCGACGCCGAACCAGGTGGTCGCCCAGGTGGTCGATTCGACTCTGACCCTCTCGGGGGCCAACGCCCAGGGCGCCGCGCTCGCCATCACGGCCGAATCGACCGTCAGCGCGACGGTGGCGACGGCGGCCGGGGCGGGAGACTTTGGTGTGCAGCCGCAGCTTCCCTGGACGGGAGTGGGCGCACAGTCCCTGAATACGGTCTACGAAAATGTCTCCGCCGAGTTGAGTGGTGGCCAGACCACGGTGACGGGGGCGGGGGATGTCTCGCTCTCGGCGCAGAACAGAACCACCAGTTCGGCGGGAGCCGGGGGGGTGGCGTTCGCAGGCTACACCGATGGCGAGAGTGTTCACAAGCAGAGCACGCTGTCGGCGGTTTCCGTCGGGGCGGCCCTGGCCAGCAATGAGGTCACGCTGCAGACGTCGGCCCTGGTGACCGACGAAGCCGTGGTGACCTTCGCCCCCAGTGCAGGGGTCACAGCGGGTGATCTCACAGTCGCCGCGACGGCCGCTGCCGTCATCGAGGCTGTCGCCGTGGGCGTCGCGGGGACCCTGGCCCTGGGGACGTCGACCACGCTGTCCGCCCTGGACGGGGCCGGTTCGTCGGCGGTGAACAGCACGAACTCGACCGTGGTGGCTCAAGTGACCGATTCCGGGACCACCGTGCAGGGTGCGGGGGCGGCGACCATCACCGCCCGCGACCAGAACCAGGTAACAGCCGGTTCGGGGGCGCTGGCCTTCACGGGGGGAACCAAGATTCAGGTGGCGAGCTCGGTGGGGGTCTCGCTGAGCGAGAACACGGTGACCGGCAGTGTGACGGCGGGCGTGGAGAACGCCAGCCTCACAGCCTCCGGCCCGGCGGTCATTGCGGCCAGTCTCGAACCCGCCTCCAGCCCGGGGAACGCGT
>CAIUHT010000299.1 GCA_903898975.1 uncultured Planctomycetaceae bacterium | reverse complement strand
CGACACCGGTCAGCTTGAGGCTGGCCCCCAGCACCTGCGAATCGACCCCGACTGGGGCATGGCAACCGGCCCGCAGCGTGGCGAGCAAGGCCCGCTCCGCCACGACGGAGGGGCGGGTGAGGGGACACGAGATCTGGTCGAGCAGGCGGGCGACGAACGAATCTTCCCGGCACTCGATGCCGAGGGCCCCCTGCCCGACGGCACCAAACATCTCGGGAGGTCCCAGGGGGAGCGAAATGCGGTGAGCCAGCTCGAGGCGTTGCAGCCCGGCGGTCGCGAGGATGAGGGCGTCGTATTCCCCGGCGTCGAGTTTGCGGAGGCGGGTCTCGACATTGCCGCGGACTTCGGAGAGTTGCAGATCGGGACGCAGGTGCAGCAGTTGGGCCTGGCGACGGAGGCTCCCCGTGCCCACGCGGGCGTTCGGGGGGAGTTCGGCGAGTGACTGCGGCGCGGGGGAGTTGGCCGGGGCGATGAGGGCATCAGCCGTGGGAGCGCGGGAGGGGACCCCCGCCAGTTGCAGGCCGGGGGTGGGTTGTGTGGGGAGGTCTTTGAGACTGTGGACGGCAAGATCGGCGCGACCGTCGAGCACTGCCCGCTGGACCTCGCGGGTGAAGACCCCCTGTCCGCCGAAGGAGCGGAGGGTGTTGACCTGGTTGCTGTCGCCCGTGGTGGTGATGTGGACGATTTCGACCGCCGCGTCGGGGGCGACGGCGGCGAGGAGCGAGGCGACGTGGCGGGCCTGCCAGAGGGCGAGCGCGCTCGAGCGGGTGGCAATGCGCAGGGTGCGGGGTTCAGTCACGATGGAGAGACGGGGAGCCCCGGAAGCGGAAGGTTCGAGAACGAGGCGGAGGAGGTCCCCCCGGCGTCGGGAGAGCCGGGCAGTTTCTGGTGTTCGGGGAGCAGGACCCCGCACGAGACAATGTACTGCAGCGCCTGATCGACCGTGAGATTGAGATCGATGACCCCGCTGCGGGGGACCATGATGGTGAAGCCGCTCATGGGCATGGGGGAGGCGGGGATGAGGACCGAGACGAGGGCCTCGGGGGCGGCCTCGACGCAGTCGCGGAGCCCGTCGCCGGTGAGAAACCCGATGCTGTAGATGCCGACGCGGGGATACTCGACGGCGACCACGCGGTTGAACTCGACCTCGCGTTCGGTGAAAACGAAGTCGGTGAGCTGCTTGACGGTGGAGTAGACGTTGTTGACCAGCGGCACGCGGTTGAGCAGCCACTCGAAGCGGCCGTAGATCCAGCCTCCGAGGCGGGCGGTGAGGAACCGGCCGAGGAAGTAGAGGGCGAGCAGGGTGATCGACACCGCCAGCAGGCTGAGGTGCCACTGGCTGGAGAATTCGCGGACCGTGGCGACCTGCATGTACAGGCCGGTGGCGGTGGTGGGGGGGGGCTGAGGGCGGAGGTGTTTGAAGACGAGGTTGTAATCGTCGAGGGGGACGAAGTTGCGGGGGCGGAGTTCCTGCCCGATGGGGACGAGGACGCGGTGCCCGTTGCGTTCGCTGGTGAGCACCTCTTCGGTGATCGACCCGCGAACCTGCAGGCTGTCGCTGCCGTAGGTCGCCTCGAGTTCGGTCAGGAGTTCGGGGGTCAGCTTGTAGTTGCGGCCCCAGTCGGGCAACAACGGGAGTCCGGGCGGGGGGTCGGCCAGTTGCTCGCGGAGGCGAATCTCGGAGCCGTACTTGAGGGTCGCGACCGAGTACCGCACCAGGGCGTTGACGGGGGCGACGACGTACGAGTAGAGCATGTTGCCGATCCAGACGAGGATCAGCAGCGTGAGCACGGGCGGGAGCACAACGGCCAGGCCCCGAATGAAGAAGTAGGCCGGAGAAGCGGACCGGCGGCTGGACTTCTTGGATTTGTCGGGGGGCATGTTGAAGCCTGAGAGTCAGGCGGCAGAAAGGAAGGGCCCTGGCGAGCCTGAGGCCTCACGCGAAGTTCCCCGAGTGGGGGCAGCGAGCCAAAACTGTGGAAAGCGCCTCCGTCGGTGAGTCGACGAAAGCGAGCCGACGCCCGTCGAGTCATCTCGGACACCCGACCCATGCTGGAGGGTTTCACCCCAAGACGGATCGACCCAGGTCGAAACGAACCAAGTCGAACCCCACCAGGTCGAATTGCCCCAGCTCGATGCCTTCCGAACCGATTCCCCGCAAGTGGGGAGGAACGTCACCCTCGGCCCAGACCGCGGGCGATGACCGCGACCACCACCCGGCGAGCCCCCGCCGCCTGCAAACTGCGACTGGCCTCGTTGGCGGTGGACCCGGTGGTGAGTACGTCGTCGGCCAGCAGCACGGTGCGACCGACCACCGCCTGCGGGTCGGAAATGCTGAAGACATTCTTCAGATTGACCCGGCGTTGTGCGGGGGTCAGACCAGACTGCGCGGCTGTCCAGCGACGTTTTTGGAGTATATGGGTGGCGCAGGGGATGTTCAACCGGCGCGCCCAATGGAGGGCGAGCAACTCGGCGGGATTGTGCGGTCGCCAGAGCGCCTGCCAGCGATGCAGCGGGACGGGCACAACCAGGTCGGGAGCCAGTTCGGTCCAGCGCGATTGATTGCGGCGATAGACCAGTTCGGCGAGCCCCGCCACCACCCCGGCCCCCTCGGCCTGCTTTCCCTTAAGGACCGCCGACTTGAGAGATTGCTCGTAGGGACCAAGCCGGGCGACGGCGTCAAAGGCGAAGCGGTCTTCGCGACACCAGCCACACCCCGCGATCGACGCGGGTCCACTGGCGACGCCACCACAGCGGGGGCATTCTTCGCCCGGTTGGTGCTGCAACTGGGCAAGGCACGCCTCACAGAACGCGCGGGAGCGGTCCCCCGGAGAGGTGGGGGGCAAGTCGGCGTCACAGAGGCGACAGGCGGGGGGGTAGAGGAACTCGACAGCCGACCAACCGAAGTGATTCAACCAGCCGAACCGAGCCAGCCAGTGCGCCGGACTCCAGCGGGACCGTGGTGGGTCGCCTGGCGAGGGGGCAGCGGGTGCTTCTGCTGTGATGGTCGGTGGCGATGTTGGCTGGAGCCCCTCGGGGAGAAGAGCGGGGGAGGCGGGGGAGGGATTCCGGGTTTCCCCCACGCCGCTCTCCGGGTTCAGAGAGCGGGGCGGGCGCTCGGGGGGAGGAGAGGCGGGGGAGGGAGAGATCACGCCGAGGTGCTCGGTGAGGATTGAGGGGGGTGCGACGGAGGGGTGGCACGCGGGTCGCGTGGCGGAGCGAGGAGCCCCGTGATTGACGGGCGAGTTTACCAGATGGGGAGCGGGGGAGTGTTGGTTGCGGGGAGGGGTTGTGATATCTTGCGGCCCAACCGCGGGAGGTCGGGATGGGTGCCGGGCTGTGACCGGCCGGCCGGCTGCTGGCGCCGTGGCGGGCAACTGAGGTGGCACATGAAGTTTGCGGGCAAGTCGGCCCTGGTGACGGGAGCGTCACTGGGCATTGGGCGGGCGACGGCGTTGAACCTGGCCCGGCAGGGGGCGAACGTGGCGATCAATTTCCGGTCGCACCGCGAGGCGGCCGAAAGCCTGAAAGCCGAGATCGAGGCGCTGGGTCGCCGGGCGTTGCTGGTGCAGGCCGACGTGTCGGAACAGGCGGCGGTCGAGGGGATTGTCGCCGAGACGGTGAAGACCTTCGGCAGCCTGGACGTGTTTGTGTCGAACGCGGTGTACAGTGACCGCGAGCTGATGATCGACGCCGAGATGACCGGCTTCAAGCGGACGATCGACGTCACGATGTGGGGGGCGTTTTTCGGGGTGCGGGCGAGCGCCCAGCAGATGGTCAAGCAGGGGCGTGGCGGGTCGATCGTGGTGGTCAGTTCGCCCCACGCGGTGTTGGCCATTCCCACGGCGATGGCGTACAACATGTCGAAGGCGGCGATCGACCACATGGCGCGGACGGCGGCGATTGAGCTGGCCCCGCACCGCGTGCGCGTGAACATTGTGCATCCGGGCTGGATCGACACCCCGGGCGAGCGGAAGTTTTTCTCGGAAGACCAGATTTCGCAGGGAGCGCAGAAGCTCCCGTGGGGTCGGATGGGGACACCCGAGGAAATCGCGGGGGCGATCACGTTTGTGCTCAGCCCTGAGTGCGACTACATGACCGGCAGCACGCTGACGATCGACGGTGGCGTGAGCCTGCCGTGGTGGTCGAACCGGGCCTCGGGCGAGATGTAGGCCCCGCCGGGCGAGATCACTCTTGCGGCCAGCCAGGTGGCCAGAACACGCGGCCAAACGCCGCCTCCCGAACCCGCAGCCAAGACCCACAGACGTTCTCGCAACTGGCCGGCCTGCCTGGGCATGACAGAGCAGGGCGTGACAGAGCGGGGCGGATGGCGGGGGCGAGTCGTGGGGCGGAGCGCGGGTGCGAGTGACCGGGTGCGAGTGACCGGGTGCGAGTGACCGGGTGCAAGTGACCGGGCACCGACCCAACTTGTGTGAGCATGCCCGACGGGGCGCCCCGTCGGTTTCAGTCGCCGTTGTTTCTCCCTTTCGGATTCCGACCGACATGTCAGACGTCAACATCACCAGTGTGTTGCAGGAGACCCGCACCTTCGTCCCGCCCGCGGCGTTCAGCCAGCAGGCGCATGTCGGGTCGCCGGCGGCGTACCACGAGCTCTGGGAGACGGCGAAGAACGACCCGGCCCGCTTCTGGGGCGAGCAGGCCCGCCATCTCGACTGGTTCGAACCGTTCCAGCACGTGATGGAGGGGCAGATGCCCGAGACCAAGTGGTTCACCGGGGGGAAGCTGAACGCCTCTTACAACTGCGTCGACCGGCACCTGAAGACGTGGCGGCGGAACAAGGCGGCGATTGTGTGGGAGGGGGAACCGGGCGACACCCGGGTGCTGACCTACCAGGACCTGCACCGCGAAGTCTGCCGATTCGCGAACGTGCTGAAGGGGCTGGGGGTGACGGCCGGCGACCGGGTGACCATCTACATGCCCCTGGTCCCCGAGATTGTGATCGCGATGCTCTCTTGCGCGCGGATTGGGGCGGTGCACTCGATTATCTTCGGGGGCTTCAGTGCCGATGCGGTCGCCGAGCGGAACAACGACGCCCAGGCCAAGGTGGTGATCACCACCGACGGGGGCTGGCGGCGCGGGAAAGAGGTCGCTCTCAAGGCGGCGGTCGATGAGAGCCTGGTGAAGTCGCCGACGGTGCGAAGCGTGGTGGTGTTGCGCCGGACCGGGACGCCCGTGGCGATGGAACCGGGCCGCGATCACTGGTGGGATGAGCTGATGGCCGAGGCGACCGCCGACTGCCCGGCGACCCCGCTCGACAGCGAGCACCCGCTGTTCATCCTCTACACGTCGGGGAGCACGGGGAAGCCGAAGGGGGTGCTGCACACAACGGGCGGCTACACCCTGGCGACCATGCTGACCAGCAAGTGGGTCTTCGACCTGAAGGACGACGACCTCTACTGGTGCACCGCCGACGTGGGGTGGATCACCGGTCACAGTTACGTCTGCTACGGCCCGCTGGCGAACGGGACGACGGTGATGATGTACGAAGGAGCCCCCAACTGGCCCGACGAGGGACGGTTCTGGGAGCTGATTGAAAAGTACAAGGTGACGATCTTCTACACCGCGCCGACGGCGATCCGCTCGTTCATCCGCTGGGGTGACCAGTGGCCCCAGAAGCACGACCTGTCGAGCCTGCGACTGCTTGGTTCGGTGGGCGAACCGATCAATCCCGAGGCGTGGATGTGGTACCACAAGGTGATTGGGGCCGAGCGGTGCCCGATTGTCGACACCTGGTGGCAGACCGAGACGGGGGCGATCATGATCAGCCCGCTGCCCGGGGCGACCACGACCAAGCCGGGCAGCTGCACGCACCCACTGCCGGGGGTCGTTCCCGACATTGTGACCAAGCAGGGGGAAAGCCTCCCGGCGAACAGTGGGGGGCTGCTGGTGATGAAGCAACCGTGGCCCTCGATGCTGCGGACGCTGTATGGAGATCATGAGCGGTTCCTGAAGACATACTTCAGCGAGATTCCCGGCTGTTACTTCGCGGGGGACGGCGCGCGGCGCGATGCAGATGGCTGCTTCTGGGTGATGGGCCGGGTTGACGACGTGCTGAACGTCTCGGGGCATCGCCTGAGCACCATGGAAGTCGAGAGCGCGCTGGTGTCGCATCCGCAGGTCGCCGAGGCGGCGGTGGTGGGCTTCCCCCATGAGATCAAGGGGGAGGGAATCTGCTGCTTCGTGTCGCTGACCGGGGGCGACGGAGACGACGCCCTGAAGCAGCACCTGAAAGAGCACGTCCGCCGGCAGATTGGCGCACTGGCCACGCCCGACATGATCCGCTTCACAAGCGCGTTGCCCAAGACGCGGTCGGGGAAGATCATGCGGCGACTGCTGCGCGACATTGCCGCGGGTCGTGAACGGGTGCAGGACACCACCACGCTCGAAGACTACGGCGTGCTGGCGAAGTTGCGGGCCAGCGAAGAGTAGCCCCAGCGCAACTCGAGACCGCCCCGGGCCGCCGCTGAGCTGGGCCCGGGTTGGGGCGGGGCCGGGCTTGAGCGCCGCACACGCTGGCGGTCGGCCCCACCCGCCAGTGGTTTCG
>CAIUHT010000298.1 GCA_903898975.1 uncultured Planctomycetaceae bacterium | reverse complement strand
TGCTGCTGGCGTTCGGCCTCCCCTGCGTCATCAACATTGGCCCTTTGTCCCTGAACCTGGTACGGGGACTCATCTTCCTGACCGGGTTGCGCGTCTGCTTTTCGCTGGCGGCCGGCGCCTATCACTCGGTTCCCAAGGCGCTCGGGGCCTTCCAGGTCGCCAACACCATCCAGTACGGCGTCTCCTTGCTGGGGTCGGTCGCCATCCTCGCGACGTTGTGGCTGGGGGGCGGGGTGGTGGTGATGTCGCTGATTGCCCTCGCCACGGCGGTTCTCAGCCGGACCTGGAACATCATTGCCTCCCGGCGGCTGATCGAGTTCCCCGCCGAAGGCTTGCCCGCGCCCGACCAGCAGACCCGCCAGGAACTGTTCCAGTATGGCCTGGTCTCCTTCCTGATCCAGGCGTCGCAGCGGGTGGTCAGCTTTTCCAGCTCCCTGCTGATTGCCAGCCACAGCAACCTGGCTGACTCGGCGCTCTACGGCATTTCCCAGTCGCTGTCCAACCGCTGTCGTGACTTCTCCAAATCGCTGTCCGATCAGCTCATGCCCACGGCGTCGCGGATGAAGGTCGGAAGTGACCCGCGGCAACTGCAGCGGCTGGCGGTAATTTCCTGCCGCATCCTGGGAACCATCTGCCTCGTGTTCCTGGTGAACATCGCGACGCTGGGAGTGCCCTTCTTTCGCGCGTGGCTCAATAAGCCCGATTTGGCCACAGCCGCCCAGCCGATCGCCGTACTGCTGCTGGCCGGAATGCTGGTCAAGCTGTCGGTCGGGGGCCTGGTCGCGACCCTGGAGGGGATCGGGTCGATGCAGCTGCTGGGGCGAATCTGTGCGATCGAGGCGACCCTGACGCTCGGCCTGCAGGCACTGGCCCTCCGCTGGTCAGGGCTGCAGGGCATGGCCGCCTCCTTGCTCGTCTGCCAGTTCCTCGTCAACGGCCTGCTGTTGGTCGTGCTGGCGGCCCAGGTCCTGCAGATCCAGCCGGTCACACTCTTTTGGCGCCTCTGGAGCCCGCTGGTCGTCACGGCGATTCCCGGGCTGCTGGTGGGCTGGGCCTGCGCGACCTGGCTCCCTCCCACCGCTATTTGGGCGGTGCTCGCCGAATTCTCGCTGGTCGGCGTCACCCTGCTGGCGACTGCGTTCTACACCTGCCTCGACGACGAAGCCCGGCGGGAAATGCGGAACCTGGTGCAGAAACGCCTCGCCAAGAGGCTCGGGAAGCAGACGGCGAAGCCTCCGCAGTCGTGACCACTCCGTCCCGGTGACAACCCGGGATCTCAAGCGCAGGCAGCACATTCGGGGCGCAATGCAGCAGTGCGCCGCTGTGTCCCCATTCACCCGACAGGCGGGGGCCTGTGCAAGAGCTGGCGGGGCCTGTGCCAAGGGGCCGGCACACTCGACAGGTCGCGGGAATAGGGCTCAGCCGGCGATTCCACTTCGCGGTTGGCGTCCGCTACTTCTGAAAGACCCGCACCTGGGCGATCTCTGCCGCCGGGATGCGGACCTCGGCCCGCGGCGTGTGCGAGTACCCGTCCCCCTTGAGGTTCGAGGGGACTTCGCTGCGGGGGACAATTTCTTCGGCGTTGACCAGCACCACGCCGTCCGGCGAGGCGGTCTGCACAAACCCCGTCACGCTCCGCTCGCCCCCCACCGTCTCGACGGTGCAGCGCGGCTGCTACGGCCTGCGCGACGTGGCTCTCTCCGTGCCCACGGTCGTCGGCCGCGGTGGCGCCGAGCGGGCGCTCGAGATCGAGCTGTGGCCCAAGGAGATGCAGGGCCTCAAGCGGAGCGCCGCGGTCCTCCGCGAGACGCTCGGCCAGGT
>CAIUHT010000297.1 GCA_903898975.1 uncultured Planctomycetaceae bacterium | reverse complement strand
GGCCGACCTGACCAGCCTGCCGATCACGCAGATTTCCCCGCAGTTGCACCGGCTGGAGAAGCTGGGTTTCATCGAATCGGTCGCACTGGCGCGGGGGGAACAGGGATGGCAGATTGCCGAGCGGCTGTTCAACCTGTGGTTCCTGATGCGGCTGGCGTCGCGGAGGCAAGCGCGAAGCCTGGAACTGTTGACCTTCTTTCTCGAGTCCTGGTTTTCCTCTGAGGAAGAAGTTGCAAACCAGGGCGGTGCGGATCTGGCTGCCTGGGACCAGAATGCCGCCGTGGATTTGTCCCCGGTTGAGGCGGACCTTCAGCAGGCTCTCTGCATGGCTCAGAAGGCGAATTGGGGCGAAGCCCAGACTCTGCTGGGATCCGCTCTCGATTTGCCAGCGCAGAACTTCACACGACCGTCGCTTGACGACTGGATGCGCGCCTCGGCCGTGCTGATTCACCTCGGCTTTGGAACCCGGATGTTGGAGTTCCTCGAGCAGCGGGGTGAGAATCTGCGTCGGCGCCCCTGGTTCGAGGCGGTCCGGGCGTCGGAGGCCAATCAGCCCGAGTTGCTGAAGAATGTCGCGCCCGAAGTGCGGCTGCCGGCGGAGCAGCTGTTGACGCAGATTCAACAGCGGCTGGCGCGGCTGCCCGAGGCGACTCGGAAACGACCGGTGATTTCCAAGCCGGGGGGGCGGCGGAAGCGGAAGTGAGTGCCGTCGGAAAGCCGGACGCAGTCCGGTCGACAAACCTGACCCACGCAATCACCGCTCGCGGGTTTGCAGGAAGAGGGCTTTCTTTTCGCCGGGGAGGGTGTAGTCGAAGCCGCAGGTCTGGAAGAAATCGTCAGCCGAGGTGATGGCCATCACCTCGAGGATCTTTTCTTCGCGGGCCCGTTCGACTGCCGCCGCCACGAGCTTTTTGCCAATCCCATGCCCCTGGTAGTCGGGGTCGACGACCAGGCTGCGCAGTTCGGCCAGCTTGGTCGAGTAGATCTCGAGGGCCACGCAGCCGACGATCCGGCTGCCGCACTCGGCCACGAAGTAGCTCGACAACAGCAGCGTCAATTCGTCGATTGTCCGCGGCAGGATCTTGCGCTGCAGCACGAACGGCTCGATCAGCACCAGCAGCGACTCGATGTCGGTTCCCCGGGCAGGACGGATAATGACGGGGGGGGTGTCAGCCATGAAACCGGCAGTCGGCAAGTTGATCGGGAGGCCCTCTGCCCGTCTGTCGGCCGGCGGTTCCGGGGTGCAGATTGGCAGGGTCGGCACGGGTGAACTACGATGTGACAAGCACAGTGGCAAACTGCCTTGCCTCACCTGCATCCTCAGAAGTTCCCCCCCGAAAAGCAAGCCCTCCCGTGTCGATCCAGCGCCCCCACAGCCACGCCGAATTCCTCCACGCCAGCCGCCTGATTCCCGGTGGGGTGAACAGCCCCGCCCGGGCCTTTGGCGGGGTGGGGGGAGAGCCGCTGATCATGGATCGCGGCGAAGGGGCCTATCTCTATGACATCGACGGGAACAAGCTGATCGACTACATCGGCTCGTGGGGCCCGCACATCCTCGGGCACCAGCATCCCGCCGTGAAGGACGCCATCCGGGCAGCCCTCGACAAGGGGACCAGCTTCGGGGCCCCGACCCGGGCCGAGACGTCGCTCGCCGCCGCCGTCATCGATGCCGTCCCGTCGATGGAAATGGTCCGCATGGTCAACTCGGGGACCGAGGCGACGATGAGCGCCATCCGTGTTGCCCGGGGTTTCACCGGCCGCAACGTGATCATCAAGTTCGCCGGGTGTTACCACGGGCACGTCGACGCCCTGCTGGTCAAAGCCGGCAGTGCTGCCACGACGCTGGGTGTCCCCAGCAGCCCGGGCATTCCCCCCGGCTGCACGGCCGACACCCTCGTGCTCGACTACAACGATGTGGCCGGTCTCGAAGAGGCCTTCCACCGCCGGGGATCGGAAATCGCGGGGATCATCCTCGAGCCGGTCGTCGGCAACATGGGGGTGGTGATTCCCGAGCCCGCCTTCCGCCAGGCGCTGCAGGATCTCTGCAAAAAGCATGGCGCACTGCTGATCTTCGACGAGGTGATGACCGGCTTCCGCCTGGCGTACGGGGGGGCCCAGGAGCTGTTTGGCATCAAGCCCGACCTGACCACGCTGGGGAAGATCATTGGCGGCGGGTTGCCCGTCGGGGCCTACGGCGGACGGGCCGACGTGATGCACGTGGTCTCGCCCCTCGGCCCCGTCTACCAGGCGGGGACACTCTCGGGAAACCCCCTCGCCATGGCGAGCGGACTGGCCACCCTGCAGGAACTGAAGCGTTCCAATCCGTACCCCAGGCTGGCGTCCGAAACGAAACGGTTGTGCGATGGCCTGGCCGACGCGGCCCGATCGGCGGGACTCCCCCATCAGATCGCCGGTGTCGGCAGCATGTTCACCCTGTTCTTCGCCGACCAGCCGGTGCGCGACTACCCGACGGCGTCGAAGAGCGACACCGCCCGCTTCTCGCGCTACTTCTGGGGGATGATCGACGAGGGAGTCTACCTCCCCTGCAGTCAGTTTGAGGCGAACTTCGTCTCGGCGGCCCACACCCCGGCCGACATCGACGCCACCATCGCCGCCGCCCGCCGGGTCCTCGCGAAGATTGGCTGAACCGGGCTCCCTGCCCGGTGATTGAGTCCCACAGCATGTCGGTCCCGGCAGTGAGGGACCCGTGCGCGATTGCCAGTGAAATGGTGCCAATCGAATGGTGCCAGTACGAGGGCCCCGGTACGCGAGACGCATCGCCGCTGCGCCCCCTTCGCAGCGTTCGACAATCCCCAGACATTTGCCGGGGGATGTCGCCGCCAGTGGCCGACTCGCCGCCGCAACTGCTATCGGCTCACCTTGGCCCACTGTTCTTCGAGGCGTTTTTCCGAGACGGGCATGGCGGTCCGCAGTTCCTGGGTGAAGACGGAGACGCGGAACTCTTCGAGCATCCAGCGGAAGTGGTCCAACTGCGGGTCGGCAATCCCCCGGGCGGCCAGGGCGGCACTGCGCTGCTCATAGGACAGCAGGAATGGCTGCACCCGCTCGTAACCCTTCTGGTCGCGGGCCAGCCCCCCGGCCTGCAGCTTCTGCAACCGGATCGCCAGCGATTGCAGATACCGGGGAAACTGCTGCAGCCACACCCAGGGGGTCGACACGAGATAGCCGTCGGGCGTGAGCTGCGCCAACTGGTCCTTCGCATCCCGCACGGCATACTGCACGGTCGGCATCACCCCCAGCCGGTCGATCGCCTGCTTCGCCTGGGCACGGGTCGCCAGGAGCGGGCCGACCAGGTCGCAGAGATCCTGGGTGGCGAGGCCAATGCGTCGGGCCCCGGCCGTCGAGAGCTCGCGCCACTGCGCTTCACTGGTCGGGCGCTGGAACCGGCCGGGAGGTACATCGCGGTAGAGAGCCCGGTCGGCGAGCAGATCGACCAGTTCGGTCTTCAATCGCCCCGCCTGTTGAATCGTCGTCCCCAGCGGCAGCTTTTGTTCGAGGACGGGAAGGTGGCTGACCTGGTTCTTCAACTCGCGCTGAAGGGCGAGAACGAAG
>CAIUHT010000296.1 GCA_903898975.1 uncultured Planctomycetaceae bacterium | reverse complement strand
CGGACCAGTCCCCGGGGAGCCGAAAACCCGAAAAAAACTGGCACCACGCCGACGCCCCGGGTATCCTGATTGAATGGACAGTTTACCGCCCTTCCGCGGTCCTCGGCCAACGTCGCTCGAGTACCGCATCGAGAGTCCCGAAAACGTCGAATTGGTCTATCAGCTCGCGGGGCCCGCGGTGCGGCTCAAGGCGTACCTGGTCGACCTGCTGTATCGACTTGTCATCATGGTCGTGTTGACCGTGGCGGTCAGCTGCGCAGGTGGGCTCGTGCTGAGTGACGGGATTCAGTCGGGGTTGCTGCTGATCGCGTCGTTTCTGCTCGAGTGGTTTTATTTCTCGTTCTTTGAGGGGCTGACCGGGCAGACTCCAGGCAAGGCCGCGTTTGGCTTGCGGGTCATTCATGTCGCCGGGCATCCCGTGTCGCGCTGGTCGGCCCTGCTGCGGAATTTCGTCCGGGCTCTCGACAGTCAGCCCAGCTTCGGCGTCGGCCTGTATGGCGTCGGCTGGCTGAGCATGCTGGCCACCGGGCAGTTTCAGCGGCTGGGCGACCTGGCCGCACAGACGATTGTCGTGCAGGAACGGCGTGTCCGGCTCCCCCGGGAGCCCATCATTCTCGAGAAAATTGAGAAACTGTCGAAAACCGAGATCGGCACCTGGGTCCCTCCCGCCCGGACACTGACCCTGATCGAGGAATTCCTGACACGCCGCGGAGTGCTCACCTACGACCAGGGGCATGGCATGGTGGCCCAGTTCGCGCAGGTTGTGGCCAAGCGCCTGGGCTACTCGGGCCCACCCGAGTTGGTGCAGCAATACCCCATGGCGTTCCTGGCGAAGGTGTACGCAACGTTCCATCGCGCCGTCGAAGAGACCGACCCCGCCGAACCCAACCCCACCCCTCCGCCCGCCAGGCGGGTCCAGCGCCCGCCCCTGGTCGCCAGCCGAAGTGAGGCGCGGCCGGCCACCGCTGACGACGACCTCTTCCCCGGAGACCAGCCATGAACCGCGGGCAATACCTCGCACAGCGGCGTCCCGCCTGGCAGGAATTCGAAAAGCTGCTGGCGGCCGCCTCGCAGCGGGGCTGGAAGCCGGTCGATGCCGAGCAGGCCGAGCGGTTCTCGCAACTCTATCGCGAAGTCTGCCACGATTTGTCGCTGGTCCAGTCGCGGGGGTGGGGCCAGAGGCTGACCCGCTACCTGAATGGACTGGTCTCCCGCGGGCACAACAGTTTCTACAGCACCGACCCGTTCCCCTGGGGGGCCATTGGCCGGTTCCTGGGGATGGGGTTCCCGCGGTTGTTCCGCCGGAACATTTCCTACTTTGTCGCCGCCTGCCTGTTGTTTTTCGGGCCGTTCGCGGTCACCTGGGCGGTCGTGCAGCGGGACCCCGATCTCGCTCTCCGGGTGGTCCCCCTGGAGCAGTTGCAGATGGCGCAGGCGATGTACCCCAAGGTCGATCCCGCCGAGGCTGGATCGAGTTTCAAGGGGGCGTCCGAGCGTCTCGACTCCCGCAATGAGATGGCCGGGTTCTACACCAAGCACAACGCGGGCATCGCCTTCGATTGCTTCGGTCGCGGGGTGGCGTTCGGCCTCGGCACCATCTACACGCTGCTGTTCAACGGGATCTTTCTCGGGACAACCTTCGGCTATCTCGTGGGGACCGGTCATGGCACCCGCCTGCTGCTCTTTGCCATTTCGCACGGGTCGTTCGAACTGGTGGCAATCGCCGTCGCGGGGGCGGCCGGGCTGATGCTGGGCGACTCGCTGCTCCGCCCCGGCCAGCGGACCCGGCTCGAATCGCTGCGCGATCGTGGCCTCGAGGCGGTGCAGCTGGCCCTGGGGGCGGGAGTCATGCTCTTTGTGGCGGCGCTCATCGAAGCTTACTGGTCCCCCTCCGACATCCCCGACGCCCTCAAGGTCT
>CAIUHT010000295.1 GCA_903898975.1 uncultured Planctomycetaceae bacterium | reverse complement strand
CAGCAGGTCGTTGGGAGTGCTCCCCGTGAACGGAGGCTGCCCGGTCAGCATCTCAAACAGGGTGATGCCAAAGGCATACATGTCGACCTGGAAGGAGAGGGGCCGGCGGAGGATCTGCTCGGGGGCCATGTAAGAGCGGGTCCCCTTGGCGGTCTTCGATTTGCCGGCGAAGACCTTCGAGAGCGCACCGGCGGGACGGCCCGCGAGCGAAAAGTCGATGACCTTCACTTCGCCCGACTTCGACACGAGGATGTTGTCGGGCTTGATGTCGCGGTGGATGAAGCCCTTGTCCTGGATGTGCGCAAACGCCATTGCGCAGCTCTCGACAATTCTTTTGAACCGCACCTGCACGCTGTTGAGATTGTTAAAGAGCTGCGCCTTGAGGTTGGGCGACATGAACAGCTCCATCGTGAAGTACGCTTCCTTTTTAAAGAGCGTTCCCCAATGGCCATCCAAAAACTTGATGATATTGGGGTGTTCGAGCTGCTTGCCCACCGTGAATTCGTTCTTGATCGCTACCAGCTGCTCCTGGTCTTTGACCGCCTCGCCATACAGAAACTTGACGGCGATCCGCCGCTGCCCGTCGGCGGTCAGTGCCTCCCAGACCTGGCTGTGGTTGCCCGAGGCGATATTGCTGACCAGCTTGTAAGGCCCGATCATCGACAGGTCGACCGGGGCGTTCTTGTCCCCCTTGCCCGCCGGTTGCTTTTCGTTGGGTGCGGCCATGTGTCGGGTCTGTGTTGCTGGTGACCAGCGTGAAAGTCAAAGAAAGAAAGTCGAGGGACACCCACCACGGCCGCATCGACAACTCACCGCGCCGCCGCCCCCCCTGCCCCACAGCGGACTTCAGAACCCGGTCGTGGGAGGAGCAGGGGCCTTCGTGCCCCCCTTTTTTGTCCTGGTCTCGGCACCTGACGCCGCCGCCTCGGCGACCACCGCCTTCAGCGGGGTGCCGTCGGCCAGTTCGCGGCTGGAGGCGACGATCAGTTCGTCCCCCGGCCCGAACCGCCCGGCGACGTTCACCAACTCTTCGCTCACCTTCCCCAGGATTCGCACCGAGAGATTGCGGATCACACTGTCGCGCAACACCTGCACGCGACGTCGGCCATCGGGCAGATTCGCCACCGCCGAGACGGGGACCACGCAGACCGGTTCGCGTGGCAGCCAGGGGGAGTTCACGGTCTGTCCCACCTTGAATTGTCCCTGGGGGTTGTCGAGTTTCAGCCGGGCCAGCACCGGGGAGGCGATCAGTTCGCGGACGACGGCCAGGTCGTCGGGCAGGGGGAGCAGCGCCTCGATGCGGGCGGGCAGGTCACGCCCTTCGACGGTCAAGGTGGCGGTCCCCCCGGGGGCTCCCAGCGAGCGTTCGGCCGGGACCTCGGCGACCAGTTGCGAGGCATCACTGAGTCGGGCGAGTTTCTGCCCGGCCCGCACAAATTCTCCCTCGACCACATACAGGCGTTCGAGGTCGCCCGCGAAGGGGGCTCTCACGATCAGCTGGTCGGCGTCGAATGTGGCGAGTTCGAGTTCGGCCTGGGCGGCTTCGAGGCGGGCGTCGGCCAGGTTGAGCGCGGGGCCATCCCCCCTGCCCTGGGCAATCTGCTTCTCAACCTGTGCCGCCTTGTGGAGTGCCGCGGTCCGCTTCAGGACCAGTTGAGCGCGGGCATCGTCAAGACGGATGACCTCGGCTTTGTCGCGGACTGCGGCGCCGGGGGTGGCGGAGACGACCCGCACAATGCCATCGACGGGGGCGACCAGTTCGACCGTGCGATTGGCTGACAGGGAGAGGGGAATGCGAAACTCGGCGGGATCGCGGAGGTCGAGTGCCTCGCGTCGCAGCACCACCTCCTGCTCGGCCTTGCGGGGCGCGTCGGCATCCGCCGCCTGAGCGGGCTGATTGGGGCGGGCGAGCGTGGGCCAGGGCGCGCTGAAAGCGATTCCGAGCAGCAGGCCGGCGACAACCAGCCAGAGCCCCGGGCGGCGCGACAGCCCGGGGTCTTGAACATGCCGCTGCAAGCGATTGAGCATGCGGGGTTGGGCCTCGACTGTCGGAGTGCCGACCGGGCCGTCGAGACCGGACCGCCCAGTCCCCCGCCCTCATCCTAAGACTATGGGGCACAAGCGGGAGTGTCAACGTCTTCAGCGCGACCGTCAGTATCGGCGCGTTCCGACTCCTGCTAGACTGCCGGCGTCTTCGACCCGGGTTCTGTGGAACCGCACGCCCGGCCCGCCCCGACGCTTCCCCCCTCTCCTGGTGCCTCCTTGAACCACCTCGCCAGCCTGCTGCTGACCTGTGCCCTCGGCTTCGCCAACCCGCTCGACGAGGGGGCGGGAACCTCGATCCGGTACTCTGGCGCGCTGCGCTCGGGGGTGCGGAACGGCGAAGGGGAGGTGATCAAGCGGTTTCAGCTCTATGGACTGATGCGCCGCGAGGGCGAGGGGCGGCAGATGCGCTGGTTCCTGACGGAACGCGGAGCGGGGGGCTGGAGCTGGCCCGAGCGGTTCGGGACGGTCCAGTTCGACGCCGAGGGGGTGCCGACTCCCGCCGAGCCACTGCGACTCATGTATGACTACAACGGGGCCCCAACCCCGCTGGCCCTCCCCTTCCCCATTGTCGATTACTTCGGCCGGCTGAAACCGGGGGGCCAATGGACCACCGGCAAAGAGTCGTGGGAGGTGCAGCAGCAGGTCGCCCTGAATGAGCGTCCCTGCTGGAAAGTGGCGGCCACCACCGGGATTGGTCGGCGGCGGACCGTCTGGGTGCTGGAATCGGCCCCGCTGATCGCCTCGAGCGAGGGAAACCTCTTCGTGGGGCAGGGGGACGAGCACAAGCTGACGATGCAGCTTGAGCAGTTGGAAACGCTTGACGCGACGGCGGTGGAAAAGCAACTCGCCGCGTGGGCGCGGCTGGAGAAACTGCAGCAGGAACTGGCCCGCAGCCCGGGGGAATTTCGCCCTGAACTGAGTGAAGCGCAACTGTCCCAGGTCGCGACTGCCCTCCCCGAACTGAAAAAGCTGGCGGAAGATACCCCGCTGAGCTCGCTGGTGACCGCCATTTCGGCCGATCTCCGCGGCCAGAGCGACCGCTCCACCGAGGTGACCCGGCTGCAATCGAAGTTCGTGGGCAAGGCCGCCCCGGAATTCGAGCTGACGCTGCTCGATCGCAAGACGGTCAAGCCCGAGGACCTGAAGGACCAGGTGGTGGTGCTGCACTTCTGGGAGTACCAGGCCGAACCCCTGGTCGAGCCCTACGGGCAGATTGGCTTTCTCGACTTTCTGAATGACCGCCGCAAGAAACTGGGGGTCAAGATTTTCGGGGTCGCGGTGGATGAGCGGTTCGGGAACGCCGAGGGGGCGGCTGCCGCGGGGAAGTCGGTGCAGCGGCTGAAGAGCTTCATGAACCTGGGGTATCCCCTGGCGGGCGACGACGGCAAACTGCTGAAGCGGTTTGGCGACCCGCGGGAACTCAACGCGCAGCTGCCGCTGTGGATTGTGATTGGAGCGGATGGCAAGATTGCCCACTATCACTCGGGGCTGTACAAGATCGACAGCGACGAAGGGCTGAAGGAACTCGACGAAGAGTTGATCCGCCAGATTCGCCTGGCCCGGGGGAAACCGGCCGACTGACCCTCGCCGACGGGCGGCGAACCGTGAACAGGACACGACCCCTGAGCTGGGCACGACCCGTGAGCGGAGTACGCACCGTGGGCGGGCCGCTGCCGTAAATCGGCCGACAACACCGGTCGGAGCCCAACTTCGACCGGCAGTGAACCACCGCTGCGGGCCCGCAGCACTTGAGGGGTCCTGCGGGGCGCGACGGAGTTTTCGACGGGTGGCTGAAGACCATCCCGCCCCGGAGCGTCAGTTCTCGAAACGCCGCTCCGAGCGCCTCCGTCGCGGTTCACTCTCGC
Organism: uncultured Planctomycetaceae bacterium; assembly: GCA_903898975.1. GTDB lineage: Bacteria > Planctomycetota > Planctomycetia > Planctomycetales > Planctomycetaceae > UBA10511. The sequence goes on along the minus strand of CAIUHT010000295.1, from coordinate 741 downwards.
TGGGAGGCGGGGGGAGTTCGCGCTGGTAGCCCGAGACGACGTGGTAAGCGCGGCTGGGCTGCGACTCGATGTCGTCGAACAGGCTGGCCATGTGCTCTTCGAACCAGCTGGGGGTCTTGGTCACCATCTGCACGAGTCCCCCCGGACGAAGCAGGCGTTGGGCGCTTTCGAGAAAAATTTCGGCGATCCGGTACTCGGAAAAGTAAGGTGGGTTCCCCAGCACAAGGTCCCAACTGCCGGCCTCTCCCCCCTGCCCCGTGTCGTCGAGGACGGCGGTGAGGTTGGTCACGCCGCTGGCCGCGGCACCCCGCATGGTGCACTCGATGGCGCGGGGGTTCGAATCGAGCGCGAGGAGTTGCACCTCGGGAGCCCGGAGGGCCGCCGCGATGCCCACCGCGCCACTGCCGCAGCCAAGGTCGACCACTCGATCGCCCGGCTGCAGGTGCAATCCCTCGATCAGCACGCGGGCACCTGTATCGAGTGTGCGGTGGCTGAAGACTCCCGGGCGGGTGAACAGGGGAATCAGCCGGCCCTCATCGCGAAACGCGAGTTCGCAGTCGAACTGCTTGTAGCGGACGGGGTGCTCGGTGCGGCGGCAGGCATAGAGCACCCCCCGGCGGGCGGGAGTCCGTGTCACCTTGCCAAAGAGCCGCTGCAATTCCTGGTGGAGCCACTGGTCTTCGGGGTTGTTCGAAGCGGCGAGCAGTTCGCCACCAGGGACGAGCCGACTGTGCATTTGCT
>CAIUHT010000294.1 GCA_903898975.1 uncultured Planctomycetaceae bacterium | reverse complement strand
CGAGAAAGCCAACGAGCAGCATTACGAGGTCCCCCCGGCGTTTTTTCAACAGGTCCTGGGCCGGCGGCGGAAGTACAGCAGTTGCCTGTGGGACCAGGGGGTGACGACTCTCGACCAGGCGGAGGAACGGGCCCTCGCGGTGACCTGTGAACGTGCCCAGTTGTTTGATGGGGCGCGGATCCTCGAGTTGGGGTGTGGCTGGGGATCGCTGACCCTGTGGATGGCCGAAAACTATCCCCGGGCTCAGATCACCGCGGTCTCGAACTCCGCCCCGCAGAGGCAGGAGATCGAGTCGCTGGCGCGGGACCGCGGTCTGACCAATGTGCAGGTTGTGACAGCCGACATGAATGATTTCGCACCGGAGGGACTCTACGACCGGGTCGTCTCGGTGGAAATGTTCGAGCACATGCGAAATTACGAAGAATTGTTGCGGCGAATCAGCACCTGGCTGAAACCCGGCGGGAGGTTGTTTGTGCATATTTTCACCCACGACCGGCTGGCGTATCCGTTTGAAACCGACGGCCCCGATGACTGGATGGGGAAGTACTTCTTCACGGGAGGGATCATGCCCAGTGATGGCCTCCTGCACCGTTTCCAGCGCGACCTTGACCTGCTGAGCCGCTGGCGGTGGAACGGGACACATTATGCACGCACCTGCAATGCGTGGCTGGCCCTGCAGGATGCCCGCAAACCGGTGGTGATGCCGATCCTGGCAAAGGCCTATGGGGAAGCAGACGCCGACCTGTGGTTCCATCGCTGGCGGGTCTTCTTCATGGCATGTGCCGAGTTGTTTGACTACGCCGGCGGGGAAGAATGGGGCGTGTCGCACTACCTGTTCGGCAAGGCCTGATCTCGCCGGAAGCGAGTGAACTGCCAGACTGGACCGACATAGGGTGAGCCCAAGTGCGGCATGGGCTGTGCGGCATAAAAGGCATAACACCCCCCGATCGCCAGGCGACCGGGGGGCGTCAAACGAATTAAGCCCTACTTTTCCGGCGAGTCGAGCGTTTTTTTGACGTAACCCTCGTCGGATGTGACCTTTGCGGCCAAAATGGCCCTGCAATATGTAGCCACTAAAAATACATTTTTTGTGGTTGACGTTCTTGATTCTTGGTGTATTATTTGTGTATGCCCGCGAGAAACGGTTCCGTCCATGTGGCCACTACGCGACGCGTCTACAAGGATCGCGTCTACGAGACCCATCTGCTCCGGCGATCCTATCGCGAAGACGGGAAGGTCAAGCACGAGACACTCGGCAACCTCTCGCACCTGCCCGCCGACCTCATTGACGTCATCCGCCGGAGGCTGCAGTCGGGTCAGCCGGAGGTGGCGGGGGATTTTGAAATTCTTCGGTCACTTCCGCATGGCCATGTGGCCGTCGTCCTGGGGCTGTTGCGGCAGTTGGGGCTCGATCGTCTGCTCGCCTCCCGCTCGTCCCGTGAACGGGACCTGGTTGTCGCGATGATCGTGGCTCGCATATTGCAGCCGGCCTCGAAGCTGGCCACCACCCGTGCCCTGCGAAACGAGACCTGTGCCAGCAGCCTCAATTCGGAACTGCAGCTTGGCCCCATCGAGGATCGCGAACTCTATCAGGCACTGGACTGGCTGCTGCAGCGGCAGGGGAAAATCGAGAGCCGTCTGGCCGAGCGGCACCTGCAGGACGGCACGCTGATCCTGTACGACGTCAGCAGCAGTTACTTCACCGGCCAAAAGTCCGATCTCGTCCAGTACGGCTACAATCGGGATGGCCGTCGGGAGTTTCCGCAGATCGTCTATGGCTTGATTTGTAACGCCGAAGGCTGCCCTGTGGCGATTGAAGTGTTTCCGGGCAACACCGGGGATGCCACCACGCTGCATGCCCAAATCGCCAAGTTGCGTGAACGGTTCGGTCTGCGGCAGATCATCATCGTGGGCGATCGGGGATTGATCACCAGTCGGCAGATCAACGAGATCCTGCGGGGAGAGGAGGGGCTCGACTGGGTCACCGCGCTGCGGGCCGACAACATCAAGAAGCTCGCTTCGCAAGGCAAGATCCAGATGTCCCTGTTTGACCAACGGGGACTCGCGGAAATCGAGTCGCCTGACTATCCCGGCGAACGACTTATCGTCTGTCGCAATCCCGCCCTGGCGGCGGAGCGGCACCATCATCGCCAGGAGTTGTTGGCGGCGACCGAGAAGGAACTGCAGGCGATCGTCGTGGCCACACAGCGTGGGCAGCGCCCGCTGCGGGGCAAGGACAAGATCGCGATGCGCGTGGGGCGGGTCCTGAACCGCTTCAAGGTGGGGAAGCACTTTGTCTTGGACATTCGCGAAGATGGCTTCTCCTGGCGACGCGACGAGGACAAGATCGCGGCCGAGGCCGCACTGGATGGGATCTACGTCATCCGAACGTCGGTGAAAGCCCAAGACATGAGCGCTGAGCGCGTCGTGGGGGCCTACAAGCAGTTGAGTCGGGTCGAGCGGGCGTTTCGCAGCCTCAAGACCGTCGACCTGAAAATCCGACCGATCTACCATTCGCTTGACGATCGGATCCGGGGGCATGTGTTTCTCTGTATGCTGTCTTATTATGTGGAATGGCACTTACGCCAGAAGCTGGCACCAATCCTGTTTGACGACCATGAACGCGAGGCTGCGGAACGTGGCCGCGCGAGTATTGTGGCCAGGGCTCCCCGGTCGCAGGCGGGCCGCCAGAAGGACAAGACGAGGCAGACCGCAGACGGCTTTACGGTGCATAGTTTCCGGACCTTGCTGGCGGACTTGGCCACACTGGCCAAGAACCAGGTGCGGTTGCCCGGCTCGCAGGCCGAATTCGACGTCCTGACGCAACCTACGCTGCTGCAAAAGCGGGTCTTCGACCTGCTGGACCTCCAGCCCCAGTTGTAGCCAGAACCGCGCCTTCGTGTTTTCCGCAACCCGTTTCCTGGCAACGGGTTCGACTGGAAACGACAAAAAAGTATGGATTAAGAAGCCACTTCAGCACCCGATGCTGCAGCCGCGGGGGCAGTTTCGAGAGAGGTCATCGCCTCCCGGGAAAGTCGTTCTGCCAAGTCCCGCAATTGCTGTTGCTCGGGGCCATCCACCAGCTGAAATCCCGATTTTTCGGCAATCAGCAGGTTCAGCAGCACCCCGACGATGCCGGTGCCCGAAAGCGAACCCGCACTGTCGGCACCGGTACCCCCACCGGCCATGAAGACCCGTTCGGGGACCAGCGGCTGGGTCGCCTGGGCGAGGTTT
>CAIUHT010000293.1 GCA_903898975.1 uncultured Planctomycetaceae bacterium | reverse complement strand
GCGGCGATCCGTCCGACGGTGTGGGGATCGTCCAGGAAGGCGGGAAAGAAATCGACCGACCAGACATCGACGGGCTGTTCGTGCGGCTTCAGCAGCACCGCATCGTCGGGGATGTCAGGAAGCGACCCGGTGGGGGCGTTGGAGTTGGGTTGCAGCCGCTGCAGGACTTCGGCGAGGACCTCGGCCGAGACCTTGCTGCCGCATCCGGTGCAGCGCATGGGGGCTGGCAGAGAGGGGGGAGCAGTTGGGGGCGGGGGAGGCGGGGGCGGACGCTTCCCCATGGGAGACATCCCCGGGGGGTGTTCGGGCTGGTACTGACGCAGAAACCGGCGGTCGATCGAGTCTTTCAGCCGCCACGGGAGGCGGCCGCGAAACGAGCAGCCCCGATAGTCGGCGAGGGCCTGCCCATCGCCGAGGGAGAGCAGGGAAAGAAAGGAGCGCTGCGGCTGGAATTCAACGAGCGGTTGGTCGGTGGCGAGGCGGCCGAGGTTGTCCCACAGGATGGGGCCCTGGCGGACCGCGTAGACCCCCGCCTTTCGCAGGGGCTGGTTGGCGAACGAGGCACAGTCGCCCGTGGCGAAGACTGGCTGATGCGAGGTGCTGCGCAGGGTGGCGTCGACGAGCAGAAAGCCCGCCGGGTCTTTGGGCAGGTCGCAGTGTTTCAGGGGGGTGGGGGGAGCCGCCGAGGTGGCACACAAGACAACATCCACCGTCACGGCGGGGAGTGATTCTCCCGTGGGACTGGTGCAGTCGAGCACAAGAGGCGTGTCGGGGGCGAGCGGGTTGTCGCCCGCGGGACGAATCTGTCGCAGGCGATGGGAGGTGAGGGGGCGGATTCCCCGCTCGGTGAGGACCTGGAGAGCCACGGCGCGGGTGCGGGGACTCGACCCGGAGAGGAGCTGGGGGTGCGAGTCGAGCAGGCTGAGTTGGACGGGGCGGTGCTGCTGGAACCAGCGGTGAAGAGCGAGCGTGAGTTCGACACCGCCGGCACCTCCTCCGACGACTGCGACCCGGAGGGGAGGCGACTGGGGGGCGGGTGGAGGAGCGACCGCGAGGGCTGCGGCGAGTCGGTCGAGCAGCGTGCCAAGAGGCTTGACGGGCAGAACGCGAGGCGACGCGGTGGCGACGGGAGGGAGTGTGGGGGTCGACCCTAGGGCGATGCTGGCGACATCGAAGGCGAGGGGGGGGCGGTCGGGAAAGAGCACTTGGCGGCCGCTGGCATCGAGTCCCTGGACCGGGGCGACGATGAGGCGGGCTCCACAGGCGGGGACGAACCGCCACAGATCGACACTGGCCTCGGCGGGGGAGTACAGCCCGGCGATGACCCCGGGAAACATCCCGCTGTAGGTGGCCAGGCTGGAGTCGTTCACAACCGTGAGACCGAAGCCCGGGATCGGGCGACGACCCCACATGCGGATGACATGCAGATGTGCGTGTCCCGCGCCGAGCAGCACCAGCTCACGTGGTGGCAGACCCGGTGGGGGATGGTGCATGGCAGGCGGGGAGCGGTGACTGAGACGCGGGGATTGGGGATGGAAAAGTGCGGGGGGCGGTTCGGGTCAACCAGCGACGTTGTGGGTGGGTTGGGTGGGACGGGAGAGCCAGAGGCGTTCAATGCCGGTGGCGAGGGTCTCGTCTTCTTCCGGGAGCAGGGCCCGCAGGTCAATCAGCACGTCGCCCGTGGCGACGCGGGGAAAGATGCGGGGGGGGCCCAGTCGCAGCCGGCTGGCGAGTTGATCGGGGGCGAGTTGCTGGTCGTGCAGGCGGAGGACCGCGGTGGGGAGCTCGGCCATGGGCAGCGAGCCTCCACCGACGGGAGCCGACTGGAGTTCGACCGACACCTGGCGGGACGGGTCGTGTGCGACGTGCGTCTGCCAGCGGAGGGCAAGCCGGTCGGCCCGCTCGCGCAGGGCTGCGACGGGAGTCTTGAGCAGTTGCAGCGTGGGGAGGTCGTGCCAGTGCTGATCGAGCAGGTAGCTTTCGAGGGTGGCCTGCAGGGCGGCGAGGGTCAGTTTATCGACGCGGAACGCGCGGGCGAGCGGGTGGCTGGCGATGCGGTCGATGAGTGGGCGACGGCCCAGCAGGATGCCGCACTGGGGGCCGCCGAGCAGTTTGTCACCACTTCCCAGGACCAGATCGGCACCGGCGGCGAGACTGTCCTGGAAGGTGGGTTCGCGCGGCAGCCCGAGGGTAGTGGTGTCCACGAGGCAGCCACTGCCGATGTCGTCGATGCAGTGAATGCCCCGGTCGTGGGCGAGGGCGACCAGTTCGGGAAGGGAGGGGGTGTGGCTGAAGCCGGTGATCCGATAGTTCGACGAGTGCACCCGGAGCAGGGCGGCGGTGGCGGGAGTGCAGGCGGAGTGGTAGTCACTCAGTCGGGTGACATTGGTGGTGCCAATTTCGCGGAGCGTGGCCCCACTGACGGCGAAGATTTCGGGGAGGCGGAAGGAGCCGCCAATCTCGACCAGTTGTCCCCGGGAGAGGAGCACTTCGCGTCCATCGGCGAGTGCCGCGAGGGCGAGGACGGTGGCGGCGGCATTGTTGTTGACGACGAGGGCGGCCTCGGCCCCGGTCAGCTGGTGGAAGAGTGCCTGGAGCTGATGTCCCCGGGGGCGACGATCGCCCGTGAGGAGATCGACCTCAAGGTTGCAGCCCCCGCTGGCCCCGAGCAGGGCCGCACGGGCCTTGTGGGAGAGGGGGGCGCGGCCGAGCGAGGTGTGGAGCACGACCCCGGTGGCATTGAGCACGGGTCCGAGACGCGAGTGCGTCTGTTGGTGGGCCAGTTCGACCACGCGAGGGACAAGCCGTTCCAGCCAGGCGTCGCGGCCTGGGGAGGTGGCCTCGAGGACGATCTGCTGGCGGGCCTCGGTGAGCGCCGCGCGGGCGAGTTGGGCGAGGGACTCGTGACCGAGCAGGGCACGGGGCTCGACGAGGGCCGGGCTCTCTAGCAGTTGGGACACGCTGGGGAGTTGGCGCAGGGCGGCGTTGGTGGTTGTGGTCATTCCCAGCTCACTTCCGGACGCGCCAGGGGGAATCTCCGCTCAAGTGCCGCGTGACAGGAGCAACAGCAGCAACAGCAGGGCCAGCATGAACCCGCCGATGGTCAGCATGAGGCGGAGGGCCCGGCGGAGGATGAGGGGGGGGCCCTCATGTCGACTGGCGCTGTAGACGAGGCTGATGGAGATAATGAGCGGGATGGCGTACCAGGTTCGCGTGGGACCAGCCCAGGCCCAGACGGGAGCAGCCAGCAGTGGGAAGAGCAAGGTGGCGGGAAACATCAGGCCGAACCTCCGGGGCTCACGGGAGTCGAAGTCGCGGGAGCGGTGCCCGGGGAGGGAGGGGAACCGGGCGTGGGATTCGGGCCGGGGGTCGGACCCAGCGGGCCGACCTCTTCATCTCCGTAGGCGGGGCCATACAGGGCGTCAAAAATGGCCAGCACATTGAGGAGGCCGGCGATCATGGTGTAAACGACGCCGAGTTCAAACCGGGAGCCCAGAGCCCGATGTGCCTGGTTGAGTTGCGAATTGGGGGAACCATCGGTGTCGGCGAGGGGGGCGCCGTACCAGTCCCAGAGCGGTCGGGGGACGGAGCCCTCGATGGGTCCGACCAGGGGCCCGCTGTTGTCCGAGGTGGGGGCTCCATCGAAGTAACCACGGATTCGCCGTCGGCTCCCTGCTCCGACCTGCGGGTCGAGCATGAGGGCGCTGAGTTGGCCCTTGACCGGCACGGAGCCCGACGGGGTGCGAAGTTGGCCTTCGAACGGAGCGGAGAACCCCCGGCCAAAACCTGGATTCCCGGGAGGGATCTGGATCGATCCGCGCAGCTCCCCTTCGACACCGCGGAGGGTGGCGGTGAGCACGGCGTTCAACTCGCGGTCGAGGCGGTTGTCTTCGAAGACGGCCGGGTCGCGATACTTGGCCTGCCAGAGGGCGGGGAGCGCGGGGAGCCCGGTCCAAAACTGGCAGAGATACGCGTAGGTGCGGTTCTCGGGGTTCTGCCAGTGAAAGTACACCACCTGACCATGACCAATCGACAAGCCGCCGAAAAAACAGCCGAGGATGCAAACCGCATACAGGACTGCTTTAAAGCGGCGTCCCTGGTACCAGTGCCCCAGGCCCGGGATGAGAAACGCCAGCACTCCCGCCAGGACGGGGTTGCGAAGATTGACCGGGGGGCCGGCCAATCCGGAAGGGGCTGGGGGAGCGGTGTCGGGCATCGGCGATTGGCCAGGATGATTGGCAGCGGCGGTCGAGGGATCGGAAAACCGACTCCCCGACCGCTGAGTTCCGTCGGTCACCTGTGTCGGAACAGGCCAACCAGTTAGAATTCCGAGGATTCTAGTGGAATCGCCCGAGAGGTGGTAGCCGGGATCGGCCGGCGCGGGTGGTCTCACGCCTCTTTCCCGTGGTGGAACCAGTGGTCGAAAACCTTCAGTCAACCCTCCTGCAGATCGAAGTGGTGGTGACTCAGCCATTCGCCGAGAACACGCTGATTGTGCATCGCGGGGCCGGTGGCGACTGCCTGATTGTCGACCCGGGATTTGGGCCGCAGGCGATTGTGCGGGCGGTCGAGGATCTGCGGGCCACGCCGGTCGCCATCCTGCTGACTCATGGGCATGTGGACCATATCGCCGGGATTGGCCACCTGCGGGAGCGCTGGCCCGATTTGCCGATCCTGATTGGTCGGGGGGACGCCCCGATGTTGACCGACCCGGCGCTGAACCTGAGTGGTCAATTCGGTCTGCCACTGACCTGTCCTCCGGCGACCCGTCTGCTCGACGAGGGCGAACGGCTCTCTTTTTTGGGGGTGGAGTTTTTGGTCAGGGAGATTCCCGGACACAGTCCGGGGCACGTGGTGTACATTGCGGCGGGCGCACCGCTGCGGATCCTGGGAGGCGATGTGCTGTTCGCCGGGAGCATTGGGCGGACCGATTTCCCGGGAGGCAGCCAGACGCAGTTGGTGACGGGGATCCAGGAGAAACTGTTCGTGCTGCCCGACGATGCGGTCGTGTATCCCGGACATGGTCCCACCACCACGATTGGACGGGAGAAACGCACGAACCCGTATTGCATGACGGGCGTGGGGGGGCGGAGTTAGCCGCAGGGTCGAGCGTGCCGTAGTGCGTGTGACCGGGGAGCGACGTGCGACCTGAGTGCGGCGGGCCCCCGGGAAAGGGCCGGTGGGTCAGGGCCGGTGGGCCCGCGAGGTTCGTGTGGATGTGGGGAGGTGTGACTTGTCAGGTGACAACTGCCGTGGGAGAGGGGGGAACTTCGGCCGAGCCGAGCGCCGGCGGAGGGATCGCCGCGCAGGGTCGGGGGCGGACCCGTTAACGGGGGCTCACCACGGCGGTTCTTGGCTGGGCCCGGAAAGTGCAGACTGGGGTCCCTGTCGGCAGGATTCGGCATGACGACTCCCGACGGCTTGAGTGAGTACCTGGCACGGTTGACCGTGGGCCGGGAGATTGTGCGAGTCGCGGCCGAGGTGTCTCCTGTCGACGAGATCGCCGCGGTGACCCGGCGGGTCACTGCAGCGGCCGAGGCGGGTGGCCCCGTGCTGGTGTTCGAGCGGGTCGCGGGAAGCAAGTTGCCGGTGGTGACGAACCTGTGGGGAGCTGCGGGTCGGGTCTACGGTTTCCTGGGAGAAGAGTCGGCGACAGCCCTGGTCGAGCGACTGCGGTCGGAGTTGAGCGGGAAAGTTGCGGAGGGGTGGTGGGAAAAGCTGCGGACGGTTCCGCAGTTGGCCCAGGGGGGGCGATTCGCCCCGCGGGTGACCCGCTCGGGGGCGTGCCAGCAGGTGGTGCGCTTGGGCCGCGATGTGGAGTTGGGAAGTTTGCCGTTCGTGCGATCTGGCTCGCGGGAGACCGCGGCGTGCCTGACGTCGGGAATCGTGTTTACGAAGGATCCGGCGAGCGGAGTGCGGGATGTGGCGCGGGTGGCAGTGGCGGTTCACGAGCGCACGAGTTGTCGGCTGCTGTGGTCGATTCACGATGTTGGTTTTCAGAATTACCTGGGTTACCAGCGACGTTCGCTGAGAATGCCAGTCGCGATTGTGGTGGGGGGAGATGCGGCGGTGCTGCTGGCGGCGTCGCTGCCGGGCCTGCCGGGGGTCGAACCACTGCGAGTCGCGGGTTTTTTGCGGGGCGGTTCGGTCGACCTGGTGGCGTGTCGCTCGCAGGATCTGGAGGTGACGGCGAACGCAGAGGTGGTGCTGGAGGGGTTCATTGACCCCGGGGAGGCGTGGGAGCCGGTGGGGACGGTGGCGAGTGCCACCGGTCATTACCGCACCGAGGGGTTGGCGCCGATTGTGCACGTGACAGCAGTGACGCAACGGGCAAACCCGGTGTGGCTGGCAAGCATTCCGGGGGGGGCGAACCGCGAGGAACGGGCGTTGGCCGAGGTCGCCTCGCGACTGGGACTGCCGGTGGTGCAGCGGTTGCTGCCTGAAGTCGTGGACTTCGCGGTTCCCCCGTGTGGCAGCCCGAACAATGTCGCCTTCGTGAGTATTCGCAAGCAGTATCCCTACCAGGCGCGGCGGGTCATTCAGCAGCTGATGGGGCTTTCGCCCCACTGGCCCGTCAAGCTGATTGTGGTGGTGGATGAGGCGGTGGACGTGCGCGACAGCGAGAGCGTGTGGAGGGAGGTTGCGGCGAACCTGCATGCGCCGCGTGACCTGGTGCAGCAGTTGGGGCCGGGGAGTCAGTTGGATCATGCCTCTCCGGAGCCGGGGATGACCGCGATGGTGGGGCTGGATGCGACCCGCAAGTTGCCGGGCGAAGGGCATGCCCGGGTGTGGCCCGATGCGGTCGAGTGTGACGCGGACGTGCTGGAGCGGTTGGAGCAGAGGTGGCCCGAGTTGGGGCTGAATTGATTGGAAGTGGGTGAGCCAGTGACTGGCCTCGGGGGCTAAAAGTGCCGCGGTGGTGGACTGGCCTGGGTTGCTGGGAACGAGGCTGGGTGCCAGACCGAGGCCAGGTGGATGAAGCGGGAATTCAGACGGGACAACAGCGATGTCAGTTGAGCAGGGGCCTGCCTCCTCGCGGGGAGCGGTGGGCGGGGTGGTGAACAAGTCGGGGGAGCGGGTCCGCCAGATGTTTGGTGAGATTTCCGCCCGCTACGACCTGATGAATCATGTGTTGTCGGGGGGGACTGACTATTACTGGCGCTGGCGGACGATTCGCGAGGCTCCGCCGCGGGGCAAGGCGCCCGTCCTGGATGTCTGCACCGGCACGGGCGACCTGGCCCTTGCCTACGCGCGGGCGTGTGGGCCGGAGGGGGCGGTCATTGGCGCCGACTTCACGCCGCAAATGCTGGTGATTGCCAATCGCAAGGGCCAGCGGCAACAGGCCGGAGGCCAGCATGGTTCGCTGGTGTTCGTGGAAGCGGACACCCAGGCCTTGCCGTTTCCGGAGGGGAGCTTTCAGATTGTGTCGGTGGCTTTTGGGCTGCGGAATGTCGCCGACACGCGGGCGGGGCTGCGGGAGATGCTGCGGGTGTGTGAACCGGGGGGGCGGGTGGTGGTGCTGGAGTTTTCGCTGCCAGGAAATCGCCTGTTGCGGGGGCTCTACCAGTGGTACTTCCGGAACATCCTGCCCCGGCTGGGTCAGTTTTTCGCCCGCAACAACCAGGGGGCCTACAACTACCTTCCCGACTCGGTGGGGCAGTTTCCGCATGGGGCGGAGTTGGCCGCAATTATTCGGGAGTGCGGCGCCAGCGAGGTGCGTTACCTCCCGCTGACGTTTGGAGTGGCGACGCTGTACATTGCGACGAAACCGGGGCAGCGGCCCTCGTGAGCGCCGTGAGATTGTGGTGAGCGGGAACGGTGATGGCGAACTATGTGGTGGCGATCACGGGGGCAAGTGGCTCAATCTACGCGTTGCGACTGCTGCAGGTGCTGCTGTGGTCGGGGCATGCGGTGCACCTGACGATTTCGCGATCGGGGGTGCAGGTGCTGGGAACCGAGCTGGGTGTGACGGTGGACCTGCAACGGTTTCAGCCCGGACAGTTGTTTCCGGGGGGTGGCACGGCGGGAGTGATCGACTCGGGGCTGGAACATTATGGGGGGTTCCGTCCGCTGGGTGGCCAGATCTCCCTCGAGCGGCTGGCGTACCACCGCTACGACGATTTTTCGGCGGGGATTGCCAGTGGCTCGTTCCTGACCAAGGGGATGGTGATCTGTCCCTGTTCGATGGGAACTGTGGCGAGCGTGGCGGGAGGGCATTCGGAGAATCTCATTCAGCGGGCGGCGGACGTGCACCTCAAAGAGCGACGTCGGCTGATTGTGGTTCCGCGCGAGACGCCGATCTCGAGCATTCAGCTGGAGAACCTGCGAAAGCTTTCGGAGGCGGGCGCGACAGTGTTGCCCGCGATGCCGGGTTTTTATCATGGGGCCCGGACGATTCCCGATCTGATCGACTTTGTGGTGGCGCGGATCGCCGATCAGTTGGGTGTCGAACATACGCTGATGCGGCGGTGGGGGGCTGACGGCCGGTCGATCTGACAGGAGGCCACGGACCTTGGACGGGGCGGTCAATTCCGCTCGGTAGTGGGGAATTTGCGGGTGGCCCAGGGGCCCGGGGAATGAGTTGGCCCGGGTGTCATCGCGCTTCGGCCGGGAACGGAACGAGCGCGAGATGAAGCGTGAGTGGAACACCATGCTTCGATATCCCCTGTGGGAACAGTGGCGTTGGGACAGGGCGGGGTTGGGCCGGTGGGGGTTGGAGCCAGTGGTGTTGTTGCCACTGGGAGAGTTTTGGGCATTGGCTGACAGGCTTGTCCGCTGGGGCGAGTCGGGCGTTTGAGAGGCGTGACGCTGGTGCATCCACGACATCATGGGCGGTCTGGGCCGGATCTTCCCCGGTTGCCGCTGAACAGGGAGAATCTCCGCGAACTGTGGCAGTTGTTCGCGTATCTGCGCCCCTATCGTGGACGGTTCCTGGCGGCGTGGTGCTGTCTGCTGATCTCAAGTGCGACGGGGTTGGCCATGCCCTGGTTGGGCGGGCGACTGATCGACGCGGCCCAGGGGCTGGGGTCGTGGTCACTGGGGACCCTGGGAGCGGTCCTGGCGAGTGTGCTGTTCCTGAGAGCCGCCTGCGCCTTCGGTAACACCGTGTGGAGCACGGACGTCGGAGAGCGGACGATGGCCGATCTGCGAATGGCGACGTTTGGGCGGCTGTTGCGCCTGCCGATGGTGTTTTTCTCGCAGCGTCGCGTCGGGGAACTGGCCAGTCGGCTGACAGCCGACCTGGACCAGATCCAACGGACGCTGGTCAGTTCGATTCCGCAGTTTCTCTCCCAGTTGCTGACATTGCTGGGGGGAATTGTGCTGACCACCATGACCAGTCCGCGGCTGACGCTGCTGGTGCTGGCGACCACTCCGGTGGTGGTGGGAACAGCGGTCTGGTTTGGGCGGCGGGCCAGGCAGCTGTCGCGGGAGACGCAGGACCGACTGGCCGAAACGAATATTATCGTCGAGGAGTCGCTGCAGGGAATCTCTTCGGTCAAAGCGTTTGGGCGCGAGGATTGGGAGGGTTCGCGGTATCGGGGCGGGCAGCAGCGGGTGATCGATGCCGCCCTGTTCAGCGCCCGCCACCAGGGGACGTTCAGCGCCTTCATGACGCTGTTTGGCACCGGCTCGATGGCGATTGTTTTCTGGTTCGGATGTGGAATGATCCGGCAGGGGCAATTGAGCGTTGGAGAAATGACCCAGTTCCTTCTGTACGCGATGTTCATCGCCGGTTCGGCTGGGCAGTTCGCCCGGCTGTATGGCGACTTGCAGCGGATGCTGGGGGCGACCCAGCGGGTGCGGGAGCTGTTGCGGGAGCCGTTGGAGCCAGGGCAGTCACTGGAGCCAGGGCGGGGGCGAGTGGACGGCGCACAGCTGGAGGGAGTTGTCACGAGCCCCGCAGGATCGGCGTGGCCACGGCGTTGTCGGGGCGACGTCGCGTTCGAGGGAGTGCAATTCGCTTATCCCAGTCGGCGGGAGGTTCCGGTCCTCAGCGATTTCAGCCTGCGGATCGAGTCGGGCCAGCGAGTGGCACTGGTGGGGGCGAGTGGGGCGGGCAAGTCGACAGTGACCGCGTTGCTGATGCGGTTCTACCTCCCCGACGGGGGGCGGATTCTGCTCGACGGGCGTGAGATTGGCGAGTACCCGCTGGAGTGGTTTCGGGCGCAGTTTGCGATTGTGCCTCAAGATGTGCTGCTGTTTGGGGGGACGATTGGAGAGAACATTGCCTACGGCCGGCTGGGGGCGACGGCAGCCGAGATTGAAGAGGCAGCCCGCAAGGCGAACGCGCATGAGTTCATCGAGCGGTTTCCCGAACGCTACGACACCATCGTGGGGGAGCGGGGTGTCAAGTTGTCGGGAGGACAACGTCAGCGGATTGCGATTGCTCGGGCGGTGCTGCGCGATCCGGCCCTGCTGCTGCTGGACGAGGCGACCAGCTCGCTCGATTCAGAGAGTGAAGGAGAGGTGCAGCGGGCTCTGGACCAGCTGATGCTGGGGCGAACCTCGATCATCATCGCCCATCGCTTGTCGACGATCCGCGATGCTGACTGCATTTACGTGCTGAAGGAGGGGCGGATCTGCGAGGCGGGGACTCATGACCAACTGCTGGCCAGTCCCGCGGGGGTCTATCGGGCGTTCTGTGAGCGGCAGTTCGGACCAGAGGCGACCGCGGCGTCGGCAGGTGGTGGGGTCACGCGGGACTGGTGACGCGGCACCTGTCAAGCGGCGGCTGAGAGGCGCCAGTCATTGGCACCACAGGCGGAGCTCACTCGACCCAACCCCACATCCGCTCAAGCTCGGCCAGCTCGGCCGGGGTGTTCACCCCGCGGAGGGTCAGCAGGTCGGGATCGACATCGGTCAGTTCGCAGGCGTCCACGATGCGACAGCGGCTGACATCCACGAGGTCGAGCAACCGCCGACGGTCTTGGTCCAGCAGCTGCTGAACAGTGGGTTGCAAGGCGACGCGGAGCAGTGTGGCACACCCTTGCAGGCGGTCTTTCCAGCGGACCATGACGAGGTCGGAGTGGTCGTCCAAAAGCGTGGCCAGTCGGGTGACGAACGCCGGGACGAGCAGCGGGGCGTCGCAGCCACAGAAGAAGGCCAGTTCTGCTTCGCCCTGGAGGGTCAACAGGCCCTGGTTCAACGCTGCCAGGGGACCTTGGTGCTGAACGGGATCGTCCGTGCGGCGAGTGCAGGTGGGGAGAGCGGGCAGGAGCTGTTGCGGGGCGGCGACCACGACGACGGGAGAGGCGACAGTGGCGAGTTGACGGGCGAGCCGGGCAAGAAAGGCCTCGCCGCGCCAAGTCAGGCCGGCCTTGGGAATTCCCATGCGCAGGCTGGCCCCGCCACAGGCGATCAGGGCGGCCAGCCGGGGGGATTGAGAGGCGGTTAGCGAGGTGGACATGAGCCAACAGTTTGCCTTGCAAGGTGTTTTGCCTTAGCATCTTAGAGCACTTTCGCATACTCGCCCAGAGGATTCGCGCCAACGGGGAGACGGGGAAGTGCGTAGTACTTTGCATGAGTCACCTGCGCACCATGTCGGATCCTGGGACCGGATCGCTTGATCTCCACCCGCTGAGCGGGGCGGTGAGCGATGCGCGTCTGGTCGAGGAGGTTCGGCAGGGGGATCAGGATGCGTTCGGGGAGCTCGTACGGCGTTACGAAGGGCGGCTGATGAGCGTCCTGATGCGGTTTGTTCGCGATCGCGAACTGGCCCGCGACCTGTGCCAGGAGACGTTTCTCCGCGTTTATGAGCGGTTGGACAAGTTCGATCCCGCGCGTCGATTTGGACCGTGGCTGTTCCGGATTGGGGTGAACCTGGGGCTGGACACGCTCAGAAAACGGAAGCGCAGGCGGTGGCCGCTGTTCTTTTCGGACAGCCCGTCGGAGTTGGGCATTGACCCCGCCAGTCCCGATCCCCGGGAGCACCTGGACCTGCAACAGGAAGTTCGGCAGGTCCTGGATGGAATTCCCGAACAGTACCGAACGGTGCTGGTGCTGAGGGATCTGGAGAATTTTTCGACTTCGGAGATTGCCGCGATTCTGGATCGCAAGGAGGCGACAATCCGCTGGCGGTTGGCCGAGGCGCGGACGCGATTTCAGCGGATCTGGGAACGACGGCAGTCGGTGAAGCCGCCCCACACCTTGGGGGCACCCGAACAGGAGCCAGAAGGGAGTGAACATGTGGGGGAGTGACTGTGACACGATTCGACTGCGACTGGCCCTGATGGCAGGGCACGATCTGCCGCGGTCGGAAGAAGCGGAAGTGGAGCGGCACCTGGCGGGATGTGTCGATTGCCGTCGGCACTGGGCAGCGTTGGGGCAGAGCCAGCACGTCCTGGAGCAGGCGCGGGTGCTGTCGGCGACGGCGTCGATGTCGGCCGCGGGTGAGGCGAGTGTGTGGAGTGGTGTGAGCCGGGAAATGGCCCGGCTGGATGAACGGCGGTCGGAGCGGCGGCGGAACTGGCGGAGCCTGTTGCCGGCGGGGGCGGTGGGTGCCGCCTGCCTGACCGTGGGGATGATTGTGGGCGATTTGTGGCTGGTCGCGGGCTCTCCGGTCGTCGGGGGAGGGGACATGGCTGGGAGCGGGCGGACGGGCCAGGCGCTCATGGCGCCCCGGGGGGCGACACCGAATCTGCCCGTGGGCAACATGTCACGACCGGCCACTCGGTCGGATGCGGAATGGCCCGGGAGAGGGGGGCCGGTCGATCCGTTACAGCCTCGCGCCAGTGGACCTTATCGGAACTACTGAATCGAGCGGTTGGACTCGCCCGGGGCAGCATCCCGCGGGGGCTGGCGGAGTCGAAGACTGGACGGGGTCGGGGGCTCGCTGGGTCCCTCAGCATCAATCTTCCTGAGAGCGTGTGCGTGCCAGCCTTCCAGCTGAAGAGCGAGTTCCAGCCAGCCGGGGATCAGCCTCGGGCTATTTCGCAATTGCTCAGGGGACTGGAAGAGAAGCGACAGGATCAGGTTCTGCTGGGTGTGACCGGTTCGGGCAAGACGTTCACGATGGCGAATGTCATCGCGCAGTGTCAGCGGCCGACCCTCGTGCTCTCGCACAACAAGACGCTGGCCGCCCAGTTGTTCGGGGAGTTCCGGGAGTTCTTCCCGAACAATGCGGTCACGTACTTCGTCAGTTATTACGACTATTACCAGCCCGAGGCGTACATTCCCCAGCGGGATATCTACATCGAAAAGGATGCCTCGATCAACGAGGAGATCGATCGGCTGCGGCTGGCGGCCACGAGCGCGTTGATGAGTCGTCGGGATGTGATCGTGGTTGCGACGGTCAGTTGCATCTACGGGTTGGGCTCACCAAAGGATTACCTCGAGATGATGATTCCCCTGCGGGTGGGGGAAGAGATTGCCCGGGACGAACTGCTGCGTCGGCTGATTGACATCCAGTACGACCGGAATGACATCAGTTTCGAACGGGGGAAGTTCCGGGTTCGCGGCGATGTGGTGGAATGCTGGCCGGCTTACGAAGAGTTCGCCTACCGGATC
Organism: uncultured Planctomycetaceae bacterium; assembly: GCA_903898975.1. GTDB lineage: Bacteria > Planctomycetota > Planctomycetia > Planctomycetales > Planctomycetaceae > UBA10511. The sequence goes on along the minus strand of CAIUHT010000293.1, from coordinate 136 downwards.
GAACTGTGGGGCGACGAGATCGAGTCGCTGGCCGAGATCAATCCGACCACGGGGGTCGAGGCCCGCAAGCTCAAGGAAGTCTACATCTATCCGGCCAAGCACTTCGTGATGCCGGCCGATCGCGTGGCCATGGCGG
>CAIUHT010000292.1 GCA_903898975.1 uncultured Planctomycetaceae bacterium | reverse complement strand
TGCGGGCGTTGAATGAAGACCTGGGATACGACGAGTTCCTGGAACGGCAACTGGCGGCCGACCTGCGCCCCGATCTCCCGGTGACCGAGCTGGCGGCATTGGGCTTCCTGGGGCTGAGTCCGTCGTACTGGAAGGAATTGAAACTGTCGCCGGCGGTGATCGAGACCGTCGTGGCGGATGAATGGGAGGAGCGGATCACAGCGCTGACGGGGACGGTGCTGGGACTGACCGTGGCGTGTGCGCGGTGCCACGATCACAAGCAGGATCCGATCTCGCAGGAAGATTACTACGCTGTCGCGGGGATGCTGGCCTCGACGCGGTTGCGACCCCGGCCACTGTTGAGCGAAGGGGAGACCCGACTGGTGCGGTCGGTGCGGGACCAGTTGGCCGAACTGGCCCGAGAACGGGACCGGCAGCAGGCGATCAAGCCGCCGACAGTCGAAAGCCAGGCGGCGGTCGATGAGTTGAATGCCCGCATTGCGGCACTGGAGGGGGCGACTCCGCAACTGGCGGCCCCGCTGGTGTATGGAGTGGAAGAAGCCCACATCGCGGTGTTGCCCGATGGACCTGACCGCACGCAGGTGGTGTACCGGGATGGCCAGGCGATTGATGTGGCGGTGCAGGTGCGGGGAAACCCGGCTCAACGGGGACGCGTGGTGCCTCGCGGCTTTCCACAGGTGCTGGACGTTGCGGCGCAGGGGCGGGGTGATGCCGACCAAGAGAGCGCTGAGGGGAGGCCAGAGCAGCCGACGCGAGGGGCTGAGGTCGGCGAGCAGAGAGTGGATGCACACCGCGGAGGCTTTCGCGAGGGGAGTGGACGACTGGAGTGGGCTCGGCGGTGCCGTACGACCGCCGCTCCCCTGGTTTCGCGAGTGTTCGTCAACCGGGTCTGGAAGCAGCACTTTGGCGTGGGGCTGGTCGAGACCCCCAGCAACTTCGGGGCCGGGGGGGAGTTGCCATCTCATCCGGAACTGCTCGATGACCTGGCCCGGGGCTTCGTGGCGAGTGGTTGGTCGGTGAAGTGGCTGCAGCGGCAGATTGTGCTGTCAGCGGCGTACCGGCAGGCGAGCACGCGGAATGATGCGGGCGTTCGGCAAGACCCGGGCAACCGCCTGCTCTGGCGTTCGTCCCGCCGGCGGCTCGACATCGAGGGCTGGCGCGATTCGCTGTTGCTGGCGGCTGGCCGACTGTCCCGTCAGGTGGGTGGCCCCGATCGCCCCTTGGACGATTCCGCACACAATCGCCGCACGGTGTATGGAACAGTCAGGCGACGTGACCTGGCCGCTGTGCTGCGGCTGTTCGACGCTCCCGACGCGACGCAGCACGTGTCGCATCGCGAGTCGACCATCACTCCGCTGCAGACCCTGTTTGCGTTCAACAGTCCGCTGATGCAGGACGTGGCGACCGAATTCGCCAGGCGGATTGTGGCGGTGGCCCCGAGTGATCCCGTCGCGCAACTGCGGTGGGCGTGGCGCGAGGCGTATCAGCGGGAGCCGACCGAGGCCGAGCAGCGGGCGGTTGTCGAGTTCCTGCAGCAGTCGGGAACCGACCAGGTGCTGGCTCGCTGGCAGGAACTGGCGCAGGTGGTGTTGATGAGCAACGAGTTCACATTTGTGGACTGACACGCGGCTCACTGGGGCCGCGGGAGACAATCTCGCATGCAGACCGTGTCTGAAAATTCTCTGTCCGGCGGAAATGGACTTCCTCCCGCACTCCTGGGGCGCCGCGATTGGCTGCGGGCCTCGGGCGGC
>CAIUHT010000291.1 GCA_903898975.1 uncultured Planctomycetaceae bacterium | reverse complement strand
CGTCGGGCCCGGTGACGTCGTAGCTGGTGTCGCCATTGGTCATGTAGAGCTTGTGGTCGGGGCCGAAGACCTGGCTGTGCACCCCGTGGTCGTGGTTCTTGCCACCAAATCCGGTCAGCAGCAACTGGCGGGGACCGTCGGCGACCAGGTCGCCGTTGGCGTCGGTGTAGACGTAGAGATTGGGCGATTCGGGGACATACACCTTCGAACCGGCGACGCAGACGCCCATGGCGGCGTTGAGGTCGCTGCAGAAGACGGTGACCTTGTCGGCGACGCCATCGCCGTCGGTGTCTTCGAGCACCTTGATCTTGTCATTGGGGGGGTCGCCGACGTTCCGGCGGTACTTGGTCCCCTCGGTGACCCAGACCCGGCCGCGACTGTCGACGTCGACGGCGATGGGGTTCGAGATCATGGGCTCGGAGGCGAAGAGCTTCACTTCAAAGCCTTCGGCGGTGGAGAAACCGGCGACCGTTTCCGCCGGGGGCTTCTGAGCCCAGGCGGGGGAGGCGAGCCCCAGGAGTGCCACCAGCCCCAATCCGCGCCAGAACCCCAACGCCTTCGAGGGACGAGTTGGTACAGCGGGAGCAGCCAGGGAAGCCGACTGAGAAGCCGACTGGGGAGCAAGCGTGCGGTGCATCGCGACAGCCTTCCGCGAATAGGGGCCCCTCCAGCGAGCGGACTGGAGGGGGAATGACGGGCCTCCCGCCCGCGGCGGAAGGTTGTGTCGCCAGTCTAGTCCACGGTGCCGGATCGGGAAAAGCGAGCCCCGACGAGGGGGGGCGGCGAAGCCCGCCGTGGGGGCAGGGGTGGCCGCTGCGAGTGGGGGTGGGGTAAAGCAATACGGAGACGCGGCAGCGGGGACGCGGCTGTGTGACAACCGGCTGGGGGGGGCGTGGGGGCGGGGGTTGGCGGTCCCGGCCCGAGTGATTGCGAGGATTTCTGGAAGGTGGCCGGGGGGGGCGTTGTGTCGGGGGGAAGCGGGAACTAGACTGAAACGACATGGCGAGTCTGGCCAGGAGGTGGCATCGGTTTGCGAGACCTGCCCCGCTTGGCACGACTCTCTCGTGCCAGCGCTCGGAATCGGTCTTCTACCAGAACACCCCGGAGTGCGTCAGACGATGTCAGCGGCCCGACCCAGTGCGGCGATGCAGTCGAGCGTTCTCGTTCTGAACCGCGTGTACATGGCCATCCAGGTGATGTCGGTCCGGCGGGCGTTTTGCCTGCTGTGCAAGGACCTCGCCGAAGTGGTCTGCGTGGAAAATGGCGGATATGTCTCTTACGACTTCGCCAGTTGGCGGGAAGTCAGCGAGTTCCGGGCCCAGCTCGAAGGGAAGCGGGAACACGAAGACTGGATCAAGTCGGTGAACTTCGAGATCCAGGTCCCGCGGGTCATCCGCCTGCTGACCTACGACCTCTTCCCGAGAAACGTGGTCAAGTTCAACCGCCGCAACATCTTTTTGCGGGATGAAAACCGCTGCCAGTACTGCGGTCAGAAATACTCGACCCAGCAACTCAGCCTCGATCACGTCATTCCCCGCAGCCAGGGGGGGCAGACCAACTGGGAGAACATTGTCTGCGCCTGCCTCAAGTGCAACGTGCGAAAGGGGGGGCGAACCCCCTACCAGGCTGGCATGCGGCTGTACAAGAAACCGGTCAAGCCGAAGCGGAGCCCGCTCCTCTCGGCTCAACTCGCCACCATCAAGTACGAATCGTGGCGGCAGTTTTTGGACGACGCCTACTGGAACGTCGAATTGCAGAACTGACCGTTCGCCCGAGCGCCGCCCCGTCTGATCGACCGTGATCGTGCTGCGTTCTGCGACGCAGTCCCGCCCGCTGCACACCGTTGCGCTTCACCCCTCGCGCTGCGCCGATCGCGCGGCAAGAACCGCAAGCCACCGCGCCCAGTTGGAGCGCCTCGCTTCGTGTGCTGATGGGGAACACCCTCCAGGTCCCCGCGCTCTGACACGCGAGCGCGATGGGGAGACGCTGATCGCAGACGCGTTGGGAGAATCAGTCTCCGCGCCAGCGCGTGAGTTCCCGGGTGGTCACCCGATACCGATAGAGGGCCCGCTCGGGAAACGCCGCCGCGACCGTGGCGTGGTCGTACAGATCGGGACGATACCGGCCAATCAGCACGGGGCCGGTCAATGGGGGGAGGTTG
>CAIUHT010000290.1 GCA_903898975.1 uncultured Planctomycetaceae bacterium | reverse complement strand
CCGTCCAGAGCTTTCTGCCGCCGTTGAGACCCTTTCGGCGGCCAGCAGATTCAACCGGTGGAGTGCCACCGCCACTTCCCGCCCGAACAGTTCCAGAAACTGCAGGTCCTGCATGGTAAACGCGCCAGGCTGCCGGCTTTCAACGTTGAACGTCCCCAGCACCTGATCATTCCACTTTAGCGGGACAGTCAGCGAACTGCGCGCCCCTTCCGCGCCCCGCAGATACAGCGGGTCACGTTGCGAATCTTCGCACAGGTAACTCTGCCCCTGCGCCGCTACAAAGCCGGTCACACCGTTTCCCGTGGGTGAAGCCCGCAATTCTCGAGCGGCTGCCTCAGGCAGCATGCCCACATTCAACAGCGGCACCAATCGCTGCGTCTCGGGCTCCAGTAGCCGAATCTCCACCGTTTCGTAGCGCAGCACACCTTCGGTGCAGCCGATGATCTGCGACTTCAGCAGCTCAATCCGATTCTCGACCGAGGTCTCCCGAAGATCCTCGGGAGAGAGATCTCCCAGCTGCAGACCGGCCTCGAAAATCTCGTGCAGTTTCTGCTGACGGTCGGTCTCGGCGGAGATATCTCGCACCGTCAACACGAAGTACGACACTCCTGAGCCAGGCGTCTCCTCGACTGGCTGGACGACAATCTGAACGACCCCACCCGTCGTCAGCCGCACACGGCTTCGGGACTTTGCCGACTCTTCCAGGGCATTGTGGAACGGGGCCGGGTCGGACCCTGCCAATGCAGTCCCTTCGAACAATCCTTCGAAGCCGCGCCCGACCGGGGACTCACTCAACCCGGCCAATCGCGCGAATTGCGTGTTGCTCCACAACACCTCCAGTTTCAGATCAAGAACTGCCAGCCCTTCTTCGAGCTGTTCAGCCAGTCCTCCGGCGCCGGGCAACAGGCAAGCCTCGGCCAGCGATTGGCCCGCCCCGAGCTGGAGCCACACCCCCACCCAGCCCGAGGCATCACTCTCGGTCACCGTTCTGAGGGCCTGCAATGCCTCCCACGTTTCCTGCACCAGCACCGGCGCGAACGAAGGGCTCACCAACCGCCCGGCCTCGCGGACGCCGGCCGAATCGCGGCCAAAAATCAAGACGCGCGGCAAGGAAGCCGTCACAACAGCACCCGCTGTGTCTCTGGAAAGAATGTCTGTCCGCATGCTACGCCGAACCCCTCACCTGGAGCAACTTGAACTCCGCGATTTTTCCCCTCTCTGCTCTCCGCCGCTCCACCGCCTCCGCAATTCCGGCGAAAGCCCCCCCCGCTCGCCCGCCGACCCTTCCCTTGCATTCCCCCCTCCAGCACGTCGCCCACACCCTTCATCAGGTGACCGCCCCGTCCCGGTCCAACATCGCCCCCACGACAAAAACCGGGTTTGGGGCATTTCACCTTTCGTGGTAAAACATCCCAGACTCGCCGCACACAGAATGCCAATTCCCTCCGTCTCCTCCCACCCCGCTCGCATGCACGCCAACTACGCCCGCCTGGTCGAGTTGAGCCACGCCGCTCACCTGCGGGGCCGTTCCCTGCTGGGTCTCGACCCACGTGATATCGCCCTGGCCCGGCTCTATTCCTATTCCTTCCGTGCGCACACCATCGGCGTCTTCCATGCCACCGCGGGCGCTTTGCCATCCGAGAGTGCCACACCACCTGCGGCCATACCACTTCGGACTCTTGCCCTGCAGTCTCTCGCCGAAATGGCCAGCCAGACCATGGACCCGATCCCCCGCGACGGCCGGGCCCTGGTCTCTACGTTTTACCTCTACCATCAGCGTCTTACACGCGTCGAAACCACCCTGGAGCACTGGCGAAGCCTCGACCCGCAGTCAAAACTGAATCAGGCCGCCAGTTGGTTCTCAAAGCATATCGACACTATCCGCCAGGGGAGCGGGTTGCACACGATGTCGGATCTCGCTCCCCTCGAACAGGCGAGTTTCACCGTCCCGAACCTCGGCATCACCATCTGCCCGCTGGTCTATGGAGACTTTCACTCATGGAATCTCGCGTGGCTTCCCGACCCTGCCTCAGGGGTCCCCTGCCATCAGCACGCACAGGGTGTCGAGATTCATCTCGGCTACGGTCCATTGCATGGGGCCACAATTCTGGGAGATGCTGAGGCCGAAGTTCGCGAAGGTTACGCGATGCCCATCCCCCCGGGAACGCGCCATGGTTACGTCAACCGGGGGCCGTTGCCTCATCACGTGCCATTCGTCTTTGGCTCGTTCCACGCAGGAGGGTGGGGAGTCTTTCTGGACGTGGAACCTCAACCGCCCGCCCGGGGGCAACTGACTCCAGTCGCGGTGACCAATCGGGCAATGCGGGGGACCATTCTGCTTGATCGCGAATTGGACCGGGCGGCGCAGAGGCCAACGGCGGTGCGGTATCAATTGATTCCGGCACGCGTCACCGACCGTCACGGCACGGGGGGGCTCGAATTGAGCGTGGCCCGGGTCACCCCTCGCGGGACTGACTGGCGGCACGACGAGTTTGCAGCGGTCTCGGTGGTTCGAGGGCAGGGCGAACTGGTCCTGGCCGGGGAGACGCGTCCACTGGCTCCGCACGATCACTTTGGATTGCCAGGCGGACTCGCTGCCCATATCCGCCAGACCGGTACTGACCCACTAGTCCTGCTCGACGTGATCCTTAAGCCGGGTGAGTCCTCCGGCCGATTCAGGCTGACCTGATCTTTTCCGCAGCGAGTGCAACCAGACATGAACATGCAGCATCCCGTCTTTCGGCAACTCGACCACGTGGCCATCCTCGTCCCGAACACAGAGGAAGCGTTGCGGGTCTGGCGGGACGTGGTCGGGTTGCAGGTGCTGTTTTCCGAAGTGGTGAATGGCGGCACGATCCGGTTGACTCACCTCGACTTGGGAAACACACAACTGCAACTGGTGGAACCGCTGACCGATAACCATCCACTGAGAGGGCAGGCTGCTGCCGGAGCCTGTCTGCATCATCTCTGCTTTACTGTCGACGAGGTCTCACAGGCACGAGCCGCTTTGGCGAGCACTCCACTGGGAAGCGAGCGGACTCCTCACCAGGGGACGCTGGGGAAACGTGCGATGTTTCTGAACATCAACGGCAGCCAGGGAGTTCCCTTGGAGATCACTGGGGGTTGAGCAGTCGCGAAATCCCATAAACTGGAGGACAACACCAACTTCAGAAATGTGGAGTCGATGCCACCTGTCCTGGTGGAAAGCTACAGGCGATCGGCTGGAAACTCGAAAGATCGACCTTCACTTTCAGTATGCAGATTCTTGCAGCTCAGCGGAGCCTTCGAGCCCCTTTGGAAGCGTGAAAAGAGTCTAAGCCGGTTGAGACTGCCACGGGGCACAAACGTTCCCCAGAAGTCTGAACTCAACGATCTCAGTAGTCGCCGCTCTCGTAACCGGGCGGAGTAGGTGTTGTCGATCTGACACGATTGCTAAGTGGGTTTCGGATGACTTTGGGAGTGACCATGGTTTGGCAGGATGACTATCGGGGATTTTCACAGTGTTGTTGGATAGGGTTGGAAGTCGTTCAACCATGGCTCAAGACTGTCTGAAGGGTACCGTTATGGTGATGAAGGCGGTCTTGGCGGCAGAAGTCATTGGTCTGGTCAATCGGGTCGAAAAAGGTAGCGCGATTAAACCCGTGACCGTTTAATCGAATGCAATCGGTCGAACGCCAAGCAAGACTGCCCGATCTTCTGCCCGATCGCCAAACGTCTACGGAACCACGAAGCCCCGGTAGTACACTAGCAGCCCGGTCACGGCCGTCGCTGTCAGGTCCAGCGCCGAAAGCCAGCCCAGGGACTTGTGCAGCCGACTGTGTGAACTGGGGCCTGGGGGTGTCGGCGTTCGGCGATACGCCAGCCACGCCGTTGCTCCCCACACAAACACAGTCGAGATCGCAAACACCAGATGAACTCGTAGCAGAGTCATGAAACTCGCAAGTTCCTCTGTTGAGAGCGGACGGGGACGCTTCGCCAGGATTCCGGCGATTCCCCCCTGCAGACGCATGTCAATTTCAAACAGTCCGACCGCCAGAAAAAGGACGATGGTCAGCATCAATTGCAACCACCGATGCAATCGATAGTTCTTCCAGAGCGCGACTGTGGCGACATTGACCACCAGCAATGGGATCACCAGCACCAAAGCGCACGCCACAATGTCTAGCATCGGGGAAGTGTGGTAGCCCAGGAATCCGTCTGTCATCTTTTTGCCAACCGCCTGCTAAACAAAGGTCCGTGGGT
>CAIUHT010000289.1 GCA_903898975.1 uncultured Planctomycetaceae bacterium | reverse complement strand
CCCGCCCGCCCGCTGGACGCCACCCACCACCACGCGCCCAAGGGAATCCAATCCGACGCCCAACCACGTTTCGCCCCAACTCGTGTCCAACCCTGCCCCGTTTGGCTTGCCCCCACAACGGGGACGGATGGCTTAAGAGCCATCCTAAGAACGCGAACTCCGTCGGCGATGCGTTCCTCCTCTTTAGGTTGCGGGAAATCCCCGCTCATGGTGCGACGTTCGTCGCGTGCGAATTGTTCCGCCGGTTTCGATCGGAATCCCGGTGGTGCTGCAGCCCGGCAGCAACCTCTGTCCGCACATCGTGGCAGCGCCGTTTTTGCAGTTCCAAAAACTGTCACCGTGAGGGCGAGGACATCATCGCCATCAGTGCTTGAGAAGTCAGGAACAGCCGGTAGGGATTGCCCGGCAGTTCAGCGAAATCCCAGCGCTGGTAAAACGCCTTGGCCCGATCGTCAACGCAGTCCAGAATGACTGCCACAAACGCAAAAACCCGCCCCGCTTCATGGCAATCACGCAGAGCCTGCGCCAGCAGCAGCTCGCCCAGTTTCTGGCCCTGGTGCCTCACGCTCACTCCCAGCCATGCGAGCACTGCCACAGGCAACGCTCGCCGTGGCAGCTTCCTCGCGAGTTCGGAGGGAAGGTCACCAAAATCAACCTGGCCCGTCGCGAGCGTGTAGAAGCCCGCGATCGCACTCTCTCGATTGAGCACGACTTTCGTGGCCGACAACCGCTTGTCCTGATGCTGCAACGCCTTAGTACGCAGCCAATCATTGACCTCGCTTTGCCCACAATCGAATTGCCGGCGAGGGTGACTTCGCTCCAGCGAGGCGAGGGAAAACCCAGCCGGCAGGGGGACCGCACTCACTTCGTCCCCCGCATCAGAGCTCCCAACCGTTTCTGGGCTGGCGTGAGCTGAGGGGACGCTTGCAGGGCATGCCAGAAAGCCAGTTGTTCCTCAGGGCTCAGCAGAATTGTCTGGTCACGCGCACTGGCCACCTCCCGACGTGCTTGAGCCACGGTCACCGTGCGGACGTAATCACTCACGGTGATCCGGCGCAGTTCCGCGGCATCGGTCAGAGCCTGCTTGCTCTCTGCATCGAGGCGCACCATCAAGGGACTCGCCGTCTCGCTGCGCTTCGCACTCTTGTGTTTCGGCATCGTCGATTCTCCTCCTCACCAGTGTATTGCAGAGTGCAATACAGTCAAGACAGCGGGAAATGCAGTGCCTCCTTCTGCGATGGGCTGCCGGGAAGAAGACCAGTGAAAAGCGTGCCAACCCAGCCACAGCGGGGACGGACGACTTAAAAGCCATCCTACGAACGCGAACTTCGTCGACCAATTCCCGCGCCCATCGGGGTGATGAACCGCAAGCCACGCCAACCGAACTCGCCGCCAACGAATCCCGCCCGACCCAGCCCGGCCAAGTCGCCAACGGCACGACGACAGTCAGGTGGGACTTGTCCCGCCCGCCCGCCCGCCCGCTGGACGCCACTCACCACAACGCGTCCAAGGGAATCCAATTCGACGCCCAACCACGT
>CAIUHT010000288.1 GCA_903898975.1 uncultured Planctomycetaceae bacterium | reverse complement strand
GTCGATCGACTCTCCGAGTCGATGTCATTTGGCTTTCCAATGCACACGGTCATTGGCCGGCGGTTGACGGAGCGAGGGACAACCGCGGTGGCTGCGGTGGATTGGTTGTGCTGGCGGGTGAAGTCCAGAGACGTGACGGTCCTCCCTCGCAGGGGAGAAACTTCTGCTGCGCACCTGAGACCTCGCCCCTGGAGCGGCTCCAGGGGGGCGAAATCCGATGGCCGTGCGATAAGCTGTGGGTGGCGTTGTGAGCCGGAGACGCCGTCCGAACCGAAGGCCCCGTGAGTTCTGCATGACCCTGCCCGTGTTCCCCGATCCGCTTCCGATTGTCAGTCCCGTGCCATCGGCGGATCAGTTCGAGCGCGCCTGTGGTGACTGCACCGCCTGCTGCCTGTTGCTGGCAGTGGTCGAACTCAACAAGCCCATGCGGTTCGCCTGCGATCACCAGGGGCAGGGGGGCTGTCGGATCTATTCCGACCGCCCCCCCACGTGCCGGGAGTTTGACTGCGGCTGGCGGCGGGGAGAGGTGCCGACGGGAGATGACTGGCGTCCCGACCGGCGGGGGGTGATGCATGTCGGCTGGACTGAGCAGCCGGGGGGCCAACGGCGCGACTACCTGTTCGAACTCTGGCCCGGGGCTCTGTCTGATCCGGCGGTCGTCGCCTGGCTGCAGGGACACACCCGAACGTCCGAGATCACCCTGTCTTACCGCAATGGCACCTGGCAGACACTGATTCCCGACGGGACCGACACCATGCCCGGCTGATCTGTGCCCGGGGTGGGGTGACGCCGGTCTCACCCGGCCGCGTTCCGCTGCCGGGACGATGCGATTCCCCAACCGAGCAGCAGACACAGCAGCCCCATGAACCAGCGCGCCTGGAAAGTGGCGAACACGACCGCCGCCTGGAACCAGAGGAAGGCGAGGTAGATCTCCCCCGCCCGGCGCCAGGCTGCCGGGGGAGGTTCCGTTGCTTGGATCGAGGGACGGGCAGGCCAGGGACAGAGGCAATCGACCGTCCAGGCGACCAGGGCAACGAGGTTCCAGAGAACCCCGCTGCCGGTGTTGATCCCGGTGACGCGGGTGGTGACTTCGGCCGTATGTTGCCAGACCTCTTGCCAACTGCCCGCATGGACCAGCCACCACGACCCGGCGACGTGCAGCCAGAGCAGCAGGCAACCAAGCCTCCAGGCAAGCGGGCCAAGGTACGGGGCGCGGGCCAGCCAGGCCAACGCTCCGGAGGGGCGACCCCAGCGGGCGGCGAGCCCCACGGCAAACGCGAGCGCCGCGACCCGGGGGAGCAGGTGAGTGACAAACAGCAGCAACATGGCAGGCAGAAATCCCGGGACCAGAGACGACACTTGCAGACCAGCGGGGAAAGTTCAAGAATCGACGGTCAGGAAACTGTCTTCCCGGATCGCCGCCCGGCGTGTGCGGCAGTCTCCCGCGAACCACGATCCCGGGTCGCATCCCGGTGCGGCATTTCTTCCTTTTTTGGCCAGGCCCCGGTCTGGCGGGCCTCCCGCGACATGAATCACCACGACCTGCTGCGTGAACTGCAACTGAAGAACAATTCGAAGATCGTGCTGCTGGTGGCCGACGGGTTGGGAGGTCTGCCGATCACCCCCGGAGGCCAGACCGAACTCGAAACCGCCAAGACGCCCAACCTCGACGCCCTCGCCACCCGCGGAGTGCTGGGGCTCAGCACCCCGGTGTTGCCCGGCATCACCCCCGGCAGCGGGCCCGGTCACCTCGGGCTGTTTGGTTACGATCCTCTCGAATTTCGCATTGGGCGCGGTGTGCTGGAAGCGCTCGGCATCGACTTCGACCTCGGTCCCGACGATGTCGCCATCCGTGGCAACTTCTGCACGCTCGACGCCTCGGGAAAAATCACCGACCGCCGGGCGGGACGCATTGCCAGCGAGATTGGCAAGAAACTCTGCGAGAAACTCGACAAGATCCAGATTCCTGGCGTGGAGATCTTCGTGCGGCCGGTGAAGGAGTACCGGCTGGTGATTGTGATTCGTGGGAAGGGACTCGGCGGCGCGGTGAACGACACCGATCCCCAGAAAACCGGCGTGGCTCCCCTCGAACCGCAGGGGCGCGACGCAGCCTCGCAGAAGACGGCCGAGATCGCGAAGCAGTTCCTGGCCAAGGCGAAGGAAGTACTGAAGGACGACCACCCGGCCAACTTCTTCACCCTGCGTGGCATCGACAAGCGTCCCGCGATTCCCACCTTCGAAGAGGTGTATGGAATGAAGGCGGGAGCGATTGCGGTCTACCCGATGTACCGCGGGCTGGCCCGCCTGGTGAGCATGGACGTCCTTGACGCCGGCCAGACCCTCGCCGACCAATGCGCCCGCCTCGAACAGGCCTGGAACGACTACGACTTCTTCTTCATGCACTACAAGTACACCGATTCGACTGGCGAAGACGGAAACTTCCCCGCCAAGGTCGAGCGGATCGAGCAGCTTGATGCCGTACTGCCGCGGATCACCGCGCTCAAGCCCGACGTGCTGATCGTGACGGGAGACCACAGCACTCCCAGCAAGATGAAGTCGCACAGCTGGCACCCGGTCCCCACGCTGCTGGTCGCCGAAAACTGCCGGCCCGATGCCTGCACGAAATTCGGCGAAGCCACGTGCCTCCAGGGGGGCCTCGGCCAGTTCCAGGCGAAGTACCTGATGACCCTGGCGATGGCGCATGCCGGTCGGCTGGAAAAGTATGGGGCGTAGCCCGCCTGTCGACCAAGTCGCACCACGGTTTCGACCGCTGCCGCGAGATTTTCGCGGCAGCGGTTTTTTGATGCCCCTGTCCTCGCAGGCGGAGACTGGGGGACACGGTTGCACAAGTCGGTCTCAAGCCATCAACGGGCGCGTTGGTCTGAATCAAGCGGCCCGATGGGACCAGCTCCTTCCTCACGGGGGCGCTGCGGGCCCCCGCTGCGGACGGGACTGCAGCCGACCTGTCTACGAGCGATCGCGCGGTTTGGTCATCATCCGCAGCAGGTAGGGAATGATGTCGGTCACCTGCTT